>CAYGTG010000877.1:0-4007 GCA_964352485.1 uncultured Nannocystaceae bacterium
CTGGCTGATGATCTACCCGATGATGCTCAAGGTGGAGCCGTCGTGCCTCAGAGACGTCGGCAAGAAACCAAAAGGTCTCGTCCTCACGCTCGTCGTCAACTGGCTGATCAAGCCCTTCACCATGGCCGCGCTGGGCCTGCTGTTCTTCCAGCATATCTTCGCCGGCCTCGTACCCGCCGAGGATGCGCAGCAGTACATCGCCGGCATGATCCTCCTGGGTGTCGCCCCTTGCACCGCCATGGTGTTCGTGTGGAGCCACCTGACCAACGGCGACGCCAACTACACGCTGGTCCAGGTGTCGTTGAATGACATCATCTTGGTGTTTGCCTTCGCTCCCATCGCAGGCCTGCTGCTCGGGGTGACCGACCTCTCGGTGCCCTGGGAGACACTGCTCTCCTCCGTCGTCATCTTCGTGGTCATTCCTCTAGGCGCGGGGATGCTGACCCACAGACGGCTCATGAACAGCGGAGGCACTGAAGCCATCGAACGGCTCTCGGGCAAGCTCAAGCCCGCCTCGATCATCGGACTGCTGCTGACGGTCGTGTTGTTGTTCGGATTTCAGGCGGAGACGATCATCGACCAGCCCGGACGTGTGGTGTTGATCGCGATTCCACTGCTCGTGCAGACGATCGGGATTTTCGCCATCGCCTATGGCCTCGCGCGATTGCTGAAACTCCCCTTCAACATCGCTGCGCCCGCCGCGATGATCGGTGCGTCCAATTTCTTCGAACTGGCGGTGGCCGTCGCCATCAGCCTCTTCGGTCTCGCCTCGGGCGCCGCGCTCGCGACAGTGGTCGGCGTGCTGATCGAGGTCCCGGTGATGCTCTCGCTGGTCGCCTTCGCGAACCGCACCCAGAGCTGGTTTCCCGCCGACGCTTCTGCTTCTTCCTGAGGGACCTACATGCCCGGACTCCGCTTCGATTCCGTCCTGTTCCTTTGCGTCACCAACTCGGCGCGCTCTCAGATGGCCGAAGGACTCGCTCGCCGCCTCTTCGGCGACGACGTCCAAGTCCAGTCGGCAGGATCCTGCCCGTCACGGGTCAACCCTTTCGCAACCCAGGCGATGTCGGAGCTCGGCATCGAGCTCGGCGCGCACACGTCGAAGTCCGCCCAGAGCATCGACCCGAACCGCGTCGATCTGGTCATCACGCTCTGCGCTCAGGAGGTCTGCCCCGGCGTCTTGTCGAGCGTCCGCCGCCTGCACTGGCCAATGGCGGACCCAGACCGCAAAGACGAGGAACTCACCGATGAGCAGCGGCTGCAGTTCTTCCGGGTCGCACGAGATCAACTCCTCGCTCGCATCGACGTCCTTGTGGCGCTACGCGAGGTGCCCGAGGGGCCCGACCCGCGCGAGTTCCACGCGAGCATCCGCGTTCCGCACCTGCCCTCCGCGGCCCGTTTCTACACCTGGCTCCTGGGTGTGCCGCCAAAAGAGTGGACACATCGCTACGTGACCTTCGTCAGCGAAGCGCTGCGTACCAACTTCGTCATCCTCGTCGACGACGGCAGGGAGCTACACCACGACACGCTCTACCACCTCGGCATCGACGTCGGCACGAGGTCAGCGGTTGCGCAGTCCCACCACCGCGCCAAGGCGGCGGGCTGGACCATCCATAAGCCGGCGCGCACGACCTGGAGAGGGACACCGCTGCATGAGCTCTGGCTTGAGGACCCGGGCGGCAACCTCGTGGAGATCTACGCGCGGCTCACCCAGCCAGAGCTTGCCGAGATGCCGCCGGACAAAGAACCGGTGTTCCTTGTCCCCGGCACCAATCGCTAGCAGCACCACACAGATCGCCGCCGACCGGGAATTCACGGACGTTCGAGGACTACGGCCTGAGGACCAGCGTGTCAGCTTCGTCGGACGATGCTGTAGACAGCCGTGCCGGTCGCGATGGGGCCGACGTCCTCACCGGGCTTTGGCAACTCGCCGGCGTGAATGTGCATGCGGGTCACGCCCATCCGGTTGCCCATCCGCACGATGTTGGCCTCACAGACCAGGTCCTGCGCCGGGCCGGGACGCAGATAGTCCACCCGTAGGTCGACCGTGCTGAGGCGGTCGTCGTCGCTGTCGAGCATCGCGAAGCATGCGGCGCCGCCCGTCGTGTCGACCAGCATGGAGAGCACGCCTCCATGGACCGCAGGTCGCGTCGGATCGCCGATGAGGTTGGGTGTCCACGGAATCCGAGTCACCGCCCGCCCTCGCTCCAAAGCTTCGATACGCAGACCGAGATAGGCGTTGAACGGGATGCCCTTCTCAAACCATCGCGTCAGCTTGGAGACGCGGGCTTCGTCGAGGGGCTCGGCCATGGTCAGCACCGTGTCAGCTCGACATGAATCGCGTCAAGGTGCTCGACCCATCACAGGCTTCGTTGAGCCCGGTCCTCTCGGCGCGGTGCCACCCGCTGGCAGCAGGGCACTGACCTCGGGCGGCCGATCGATCTTCGCCTGTTCATAGAGTTTCGCCGCGGACTGAGCCTGCTCAGCTGCCGCTTGTGGGTCACTGGGCGCGAGTGCGCGGGCGTAGAGGCCCAGAAGATTCGCCGTGTCCACGGGGCGCGCGATGTGCTCGGCGTCCCGGGCTGTCTCCGCGAGCGTCGTCGCCTCGGCATATCGCCCCACGCCGACGAGAACCTCCAACCGACGGTTGATCGCCATGATGAGGTCCGGCGACTTCATCCCCACCGCGCCAATGATCGAGACGGCCTCCGCGCTGTCTACCAGTGCGCCCACGGTGTCCCCTGTGGTCATCCGAAGCGAAGATCGATCGCCGAGCAATCCGCCGAGCTCTGGGCGGGCGTCGGAGTTCTCCCGTGCCGCGGTGATGCTTTCGTCCAGGATTCGCAGCGCGTCTTGTGGACTCCCCGACTCCGCGAGTGCGCGCGCGAGAAGGCGCCGGAGGTCGAGGGTCTGACCATGCCCGGGACCCCGGACGTTCGCGAACACCGCGTCCGCCGCCCGGAGGTGCTCCAGGGCATCGGCGGGTCTCCCCATCTCGATCAACACCCGGCCGACGTCGCGATGGGTCCGCGCAGTCCTCGGGTGGTCTTCGCCCAGCAGTTTCGCTCGGGTGGCCAACAGCGAGGCATAGATCCGCTGCGCTTCGTCGTATTCCCCGAGGTCGACCATCACGGCGGCCAGACCCCCCTGCGCGCGTCCGATCAACGGGTCTCCCGGCGGGCGGCTCGCTTCCGCGATGCGCAGCGATTCAGCGTATTGGGACTTGGCGGTCGCGAGATCGCCGGACCGGTACGCGATGTTGCCAAGCATGTGTGCCGAGCTCGCGACCGAGGGATGCTCGGGACCATATGTGCGCTGCCGGATCTCCATCCCGCGCTGCGCCGCCGCCGTCGCGTCCGCGGGTCGTCCGAGCTCGGAGTAGACCCCGCCCAGATTGTGGAGCACCGACGCGAGTTCATGGTGGTCCGGACCGAGGGCGGACTCCAACGCATCCCGGACCTCTTCGAGCGTGGCGCGACCGTCGTCGAAACGCGCCTGGTCGAGGTAGACGACGGCGAGGTTCTGCTGGAGCTCGGCGTGCCGCAGCGGCGCGTCCTCGACCAGCGCCATGGCCTCACGTAGCAGCGCCTCCGCGGCCTTCGGATCGCCGCCGTGCTGCGTGAGCTGGGCCTTGGCCTCGAGCATCCTGCTCCGGTCATCGTCCCCGGCGTCGGCCCTCCCCGTAAGCGCCTCGGCGGACTCGATCCAACGCTGTGCCGCATCGAGCTGGTTGCGTTCGATGAAGTGCTTGGCAAGCGACCGCGCAGCGCGAGCGGCGGCTTGATCGTGTCGATGCTCGAGGCCCGTCCAGTACGCGATCTCGAGGCTCTCCTGGGCGACCTCTCCGTCGTTCTGTGCTTCGGCGAGGCGTCCCCGCCACACGTGGACCTCGGCTTTCAGCGGCAAGTAGGTGGCCACGGCTTCTTGCCCCACCAGTCCCTCGAGCAGGGCACGGGCCTCGTCCAAACCTCCGGTCGCCCAATGCGCCGACGAACGGGCGAGGACCG
>CAYGTG010000878.1:0-4006 GCA_964352485.1 uncultured Nannocystaceae bacterium
GTACTCACCGACGTACAAGTACACGGTGCCGTCGCTGCCGATGGACATCGGTCCGGCGGTGTCGGTGGAGAAGCCTCCGCTGCTCTCTCCCGACCAGGTCGACGACCAGATCTCATCGCCCGTCCGCGCGTCGTGGGAAGCGACCCACACGTCGTTGTCGCCCTCGCCCGCTCGAACCTGTCCGGTGATCACCGGGTTGCCATCGCCGCCGATCGCCACGTCGAACGAAAGGTCTTCGGCCGTGTCGAGGGCAGAGTCGAACTCGGAGAACCACACCACGGCGCCGCGAGGGTCGAGCTTGTACAGCCGAATGTCGCCGTCGGCGTCCACCGCATCGACCGTGGCCGACGCGTAGACGTTGCCTGCGTCGTCGATCGCGACGCCGGTGACGTCGGTATCAAAGCCCTCGACCTCGATCGGCGTGTTCCACAGGGTCTCCCCCTGGGGTGATACCCGCACGACAACGCCCTCGTCATCGAGGATCGTCTCGTTGCCGCGCTGGTCGGTCGTGATTTCCCGCAGGAATCCGCCCACCGCTGCACCTCCGCGCGCGCTCGTCGCGACGTCCCGGGCATCGATGAACGAGGTGTCTGTCGGGGGCAGCACCGCCGCGGTCCACTCCAGGCCGCACCGAAGCGCGCACGCGGCCGTACACCCGTCGTTGTCGTCGTCGTTGGCGTCGTCGCACTCTTCCCCCGGCTCGACGAATCCGTTTCCACAGGCTGGTTCGGGCGGCGCAAAGCCGGTTCCGGACGAATCGTCCGCGTCGGAGGTCTCGGTCGGTGACGTGGGGCCACCGGTGCTGGTGCCGGAGCTCGACGGGCCCACCGTGCCGCTGCTCGGCGTGTCGGTGCCCGAGCCCGAGGAGCTGCCGTCGTCGCCCGCCGGCGTGACATCGTCGCCGCAGCCGAGCGCCAACACAACCATCAGCCCCATCGTTCGTGCGCGCATGATGGGCATCATCGTTCCCGGTCGCGCACCGGTCAATCCGCCGGGCTCTGGGGCAGTGCGGGTGCCGCGATCGGGACCAGCTTGCCCACCGCCGGCAGCGCAAACGGGCGAAGTCCGGTCGGACCCACTTCCACGACCACGCTCCTCGGGTCATCGAGCGCCCCCAGGAACTCGAACAGCACCGACCCCGGGCCGGACCCGTTGCGATCGTTGAGCACCCTCGCCTTGAACAGTCCGGCTTCGACCTCGTCGCCTTTGCGAAGCGCGTCGTGCGGATTGCGGAAGAGAATCTCTTGTGGGGTGTGGTGCATGGCCCCGCCCACGCTGCTGAGCTCGAGCTTGCGCTTGCCGACCCGGCGCAGGGTGTAGGGCCGCGGACCGATGCCAAGCACGTGCCAGGTCTTGGGTGCCTGCATTCCCAGCACGTGCATCATGCTGACGCCGTGGATCCCGGTCACCAGTCCGGGGGTGGCCACGACGACCACGTGCTTGTCGCGAAGCTCGAGCGCCGCAAAGGACTCGTTCTTGTAGAACTGCGCGTAGGCGCGCTGCGCTCCGAGGATGGCGTCCAGATGCTCGCGCGTGTAGCCGAACTCGCGCACGAAGTGAAGCCACCCCACCAGCAGCGCCAACCCTGTAAGCGCACCCCGACGCAGTGCCGAGTCTCCGGCTCGCCACGCACGCACTGTCGCAACCAGCGACGCGCCGACGAACGCGGCCGCGCCGAAGTTGGGCAACATCAGGGCGCGGGTGGCTGGCGGAATCGCTGCGATGGGCAGCAGGGCAAAGATCGAGCCCACCACCAGCCAGCGGACGGTGCGGCGCTCGTCCTGCGTCCAGTGTCGGCGGGCCAGCCACCACAGGGGAAGGACCCACGCCAGCGTGGTTGCGACCGCAAACGCGGCGTGGCGATAGGCCTGCGCGCCGAGGTCCTTGATGTCCGGCGGCATCACCCGCTCGCTCAACCCACTGCTCGCGTAGCGCAGCCAGAAGCGCTCGCTCTCGCCCGCCCAGTTGGACCACACCTCGCCCGCCATTCGTGGAACGCGATGCCCCATCACGCGGAGAAATTGGCCGGTCTCGCGGAACGGGTCGACGTAGGTCGTGCCGCCGTACACGCCTCCGCCCAGCACGATGTAGGCGGTCACAAACGCGAACAGAGCCACCGCTGCGGGCCACATGGAGACGATGCGCGTCTTCAGATCTCGACGATCGCCCAACAGCATGAACGCGCCGAGGTACGCCACCCCGCCGACCGCATACTCCCCGCCCGCGAACGCACCAAGCCACAGCAGCAGCTCCACGATCGAGCCTCGCCCTCGAAACGCCTCACGATCGCGCGCACTTCGGAGGTGAACCCACAACGCCGTGAACGCGAACACCGTGCACACCAGCGCGCAGCGATTGGCGAGCCACGCCACCATCCAGGTCATCGTCTCGTCGACCGCAAATGAGCCGATGGCTACCACCGCGATCCACGATCCCAGCAAGCGCCGGAGCAAGAGGTACCCCGTGCCCAGCACCGCCGTGAACCAAACGGCAGAGTGCACGTGATGCGCGAAGGCTTGGCGTGGGAAGACGAAGTGGTCGAGCGAGAGCAGCAGGCTGGACAGCGGCCGCACCATCACGAAGCGAAACTGGGGATGGGTCCACCACGGCAGGCTTCCGCGCTGCACGTGCGCAGCATTGGTGGCCGCGTCGCCGGGCGCGAAGGCGTACAGGTGCGCAACCGAGTACGACCCCATCCGCTTCTCCAGCATCGAGATCTGAAACAGGTCGTCGGCGAGAAATCCGGCGTCGAGTCCCGGGATGTACAGCACACCGCAGACCACCGCGATGGCCACCAGGGCCCCCCAGAGCGCGCGTTGATGGGTCATCCGTTCGCAGCGCCGAAATACACGAGGGCGCACTCGATGAGCAGCGTCGCGCCAAGGCGCAGACGCACGCGGTTCCAGTAGCCAAAGAGATCGGACACAGGAATCGGAAGCAGCAGCACGCTCCAAGGCAGCAGGGCCAACCACCACCCAAACGTGACCGCGGCGTAGAGCCCAGACGCCACCACGAGCCCTCGTAGCAACCAGCGCGTTCGAGCCTGGCCCAGCGCAACGGCGGTGGTCCGCACGCCCGTGTCGCGATCTTCATCGTGATCCCGCATCACCTGGATCGTCTCGAAGACCCCGGAGAACAGCCCGAGCTGGAGCAGCAGCGCCCAGCCGAGCGCCGAGTTTGGCGGCACGGCCACCCACGGCATCGTCACCCCCCACAGCATCATCGCGATCACGTCGACGAAAGGCCGGTGCTTGAGCACGGCCGAGTACGCCCAGCAGATCCCGCCGCCGAGCAGCAGCGGCCACACCAGGCCTCCGCCCCACAGCCAGGCCACGAGGCCAAGCACCGCCAGCAAGCCCAGCTGGGCCCGCAGCGCCGCACCGCGGTGTTCGGCGAGAAAGCGCGTCTTGTCTCGGTCCTTGGTCGGCGACGCCGCGTCCTCCTTGACGTCGAAGTAGTCGTTGTTGAGGTAGACCAGTACGTTCAGCAGCGCACCGAAGGCCAGCCGCACCACCAGCTCCCCCCACGGCAGCGCGAGTGCAACTGCGATGGCCCCGGCCGCACCAAGGTTGGCCATCTCAAAGCGTCGCAGCCGGTACCAGGCGACGTCTGCAGCGATCTTGAGTTCGGCCCGCATCGAGGCTGGGACCCGATGGTCACACACCCACGCTCAGTTGGGAAACGCGTACTTGTTGAACACGAGGAAGTTCTTTGGATGACCTGCAGCGACCTTGATGAACCCCACGGGGTCGCCCGGCACGGACACGCGCTCGATGGTGCAGTCGGGCAGGCAGCGCAGGGTCTCGAGCCAGTGATAGCGAAGCACGACCGGCGCCGCGGGGTCGGTGCCGTAGACCTCGATGCGGTTCGTCGACGCTGCCACCCTGCCGGGCCCCTTGACGATGAACCCCTTGGGTTTCCGGACTCGATACGCTCGAAAATCGCCCAAGTCGGCGGCCTTCTCGAGCGTGGGGTTGTGGTCCCACCTCGGCACGCCATGCGAGCC
>CAYGTG010000879.1:0-3990 GCA_964352485.1 uncultured Nannocystaceae bacterium
GGTCGGAGAGGACTCGCTCTCCCCGGACGCGGATGCTTCGGTGGCTCCACCGGTCCCGCCGGACTCGGCAGCGTCGCCGTCGGAGTCGCAAGCAACCGCCAAGAACATCGACGACAAGAGAACCAATCCACTGCGCTTCACGTGGAAAGACTGTCAAACCTTCCCTCGAACGTCACGTTCCTATGCGTGAACTGCCTCACAACCGAGCCAATCGGTCGCAGTGGGTTCCCCTCGTTGACTCAACTCAGTCGGCGGCGGTCGCGTCGTCTGCACCCTGGTTGTCGTCCGAGTCATTCGCCGTGAACACGAACGGGTAGCGCACGACCATGCGCCCTCCCTGTTCGGGTGGGTCGAAGAGCAGCGACGCCGTGGACTCCGTCATGCATTCGCCGAGCGAGGGGTGTTTGAACGTCGAGGCCTCCTCATCGATGGAGACCTCATCGACGAGTCCGCCCACCGATGCGTCCCCGACGATCGAGAACTCGAGCATCATCCGTCCGCCCAGTTCGGGGTCGTCGTCGAGCGCGCTCTGGTAGCATTCCGTGGCGATCGGGAGCAGGTCCTCTTGGATGACCGACTGGATGTATTCCTTGTCGAGCGTTCCCGGCGGCGGCTCGTCGTCCGCAACAGCGTCCTCATCGCGAGAGGGGACCTCACCGGCCTTCTCACTCGCGAGCGCATCGTGGATCCGGCGACGGACATCTTCGCGCTGTGCGGCGGAGATCTGCTTGGCGCGCTTGGGCTTGAGCGACGGTGTCCCTGCCGGCCTGGCTTCGGCAACGACAGGCGCCACCTTCGAACGGGGCTCAGCGTGTTCGGAGGCCACCGCGATCTCGCCGGGCCCCACCGCTGCGCGGCCGTGCTCGTTGTGAACCGCGACCTCACCGCTGGCCACGTAGACTGCGACCGCAGCACCGCCCATGGCCAGTGCTGCTGCGCCCAAGTGTTTTCGTCGTCGTTCGTCTTGCATCGTCAGCATCTCCACTGTGAATTCGGTCCCGCGCACCGTGACGTCCGCGGCGGGCGTGTGGACCACAAAAGGCGTCCCCGAGCGAACTCGATAGGTGACCGTGCCGCGCGTCTGCTCGGCCTGATGGGATCCCGCCGTGTAGTTCACCCGGGCAGAGACACCGGCCTGAATAGAGATCGCATCGTCGAGCGGGGCGTCGTCTCGGGGCCACAGCGCGATGACGAGAGCTGCCGCCGCGGCTAACGAGAGCGCGGCCGCCCACACCACGGCCCGACCGTGCGTGGGTGCCTCGGAGGACGGCGGCGCTTCCACTGCGTGCACTGCATCCATGACGCGATCTTCGAAGCCCGCTCCGAGAGGCTCCACATCCCATGCGTCAAGGTCGTCTCGTTCGAGTTCGTCGTTCATTCGCGTACTCCTTCCAACCGCTTCCGCAGGAGCCGGCGCGCCCGGGACAACCTCGATTTCACCGTTCCAAGCTCAAGCTCAAGCTCAAGCATCTGCGCGATCTCGGCATAGTCGAGGCCGTGGTACTCGCGAAGGAGAAACGCCGCCCGGAACGGAGGTGGCAGCTCTCCGACCGCGGACGCGATCGCCTCGCCGATCCGCTTTCGCTGATGCTCCGACTCGGGCGTCGACGTGCTCCCCAGAGCATCGGCCGACGCACGCTTTGGACGCTTTCGGTTGAGCTCGTTGATCGCCAACCGAGACGCAATTCGCAGCAGCCAGGTCGAGAACGCCGCGGCCCCGTCCGGATCGAAGCGACCCAGGGCCCGAAACGCGCGAAGGAAGGTCTCCTGGGCGAGGTCTTCGGTCAGCGGACCCAGCCCCGCAGGCCCCAACATGCGCCGCAGCAGGGCGCCGACCTGCCGCTGATGCCGACGGACCAGCTCCCGCATCGCGGAGCGATCCCCGGACTGCGCTCGCATCACCCACGGTCCATCGATCGGACGCGCTGTGGAAGCAGGGGCTCGCATGGCGGAGAGCATCGTCCTCCCTACGCACCGGACAGACCCACGGAAGTTCCCGAAAAGAATGAAGGCGACGACGCGCCGTTTGCGCCAGGACTGACGGCGGGAGCCAGCCGGCCGGGCCGAGCCCGGAACGCAGCGTGTTACGGTCGCGATCGAGGCCCCCCCATGCGCACGCTCGCCCTGTTTACCGCCCTGCTCGCCCCCTTCGTGCTCACCGCATGCGACTCCGAAAAAGAGCCCATCGTGGAGCCCAACAAGGGCAAGAAGCCCTCCGAGCTCAAGCAGGCCAAGAAGGAGGAGATGTCCCCAGAGGAGCTCGCCGAGGCCCGCAAGAAGGCCGGCTTCGTGTCCCCCGAAGAGCAGATGGCCGAGGCCAGAGCGATCTACGAGAAGGAAGAGAAAGCCTTCGTCAAGGGACGCCTGGAGAGCTACCGCAAGATGGTCAAGGACCTGCGCGATGCCCTGGACAGCGTCGAGAAGGGCGCCGCAAAATGGGCGAAGGCCAAGGACTCCGACAAAGCCTTCGGCAAGTTCAACGAAGGCTACAGCGCCGACAACGAGGAGTTCATGAAGGCCTACCGCGAGCTCACCGAGAAGGAGTCCAAGGGCGGCGAGGTCCAGGTCAAGCTGGGCGGGTTCATCTCGGCCTGGGAGAACTTCAACGGAGACCTTGGCGGCGAGATCGCCGACAATGAGAAATTCGGCCCCACGCTCGAGGAGCTGCGCAAGTCCCTCACGGCGATCGAAGCGGAACTCGACGCGATCGAGAAGGACGAGTCGATCGAAGCGCAGCCCCCCAAAGGCGACGACGGCAACAAGAAGAAGTAGCTCCGCCGCTTCCGTGGTGTAGATACCCGATGCTTACGTGAGCACCGCCCGTCGCTTTGCCTCGCGCTACGTTGCGCGAAACGTCCCGCAGTATGCGCTCGGGGCGGTCATGCTGCTCGCCACCAACTGGGTGGTGGTGCGCATTCCGGCGATCATCGGCGAGGCCCTGACGATCCTCGAGCGGCAAGGCTCGCAGGCGCTGGCCAACACCCGGGAGCTTGGGGTCGAGCTGATGGTGTTGGGCGTTGTTGTGATCGTGGTGCGCAGCTTGTCGCGCATCCTCTTCTTCAACCCAGGACGCGATGTCGAGTATCGCGTGGGCGTCGATGTCTTCGGACATCTGCTCTCGCTACAGCGCCCCTTCTACATGCGCCGCAAGGTCGGGGAGCTGGTCAGTATCTCCAGCAATGACACCGCCTCGGTCCGGCTGCTCGTTGGGTTCGCAGGCCTTCAGGTGTGCAACGTGGCCGTTGCGATTCCGATGCACCTGTATCAGATGGCGGTCACGGACTGGCAGCTGACGCTGTGGTGCCTGATCCCCGTGATGTTCGGGGCCATCTACATGCGTTTCGCGGTCAAGCGCTTCTTCGCGATGGTTCGCGAGGGCATGCAGATGCTGGCCGGACTCAGCGATCGCATCCTCGAGATCTACTCGGGCATCGGCACGGTACGCTCCCACGCCGCCGAGGCGGCCGCGTTTGAGCGCTTTGATGAGCGCAACCGCCGGTACCTCGAGCTGCAGCTGAGGGTCGCCAAAATCCGCGCCTTCTCCATGCCGGTGCTCGGGTTCTCCGGGCTGGTCGGCACCGGCATCGTGCTGTGGGTGGGCAGCACCCGGGTGGTCGAAGACGGCATGCCGGTGGGGCACCTCGCCACGTTCACGGCGCTCTTGATGTCGCTGGTCGGCATTCTCACCGCGCTGGCGTGGGTCCTGGCCGCGATCTCCCGCGGCGTCGTCTCGCTGGGCCGCATCGACGACCTGCTTCAGACCTCGCCCAACCTCCCGGACGAAACCTCCACCCTCGAGCTGGACGCACCCCCGCGGCTCGAGCTTCGCGACCTCGCGTTCACCTATCCGGACGGGGACGAGCCCGCGCTGCAGGGCATCGACATCACGGTTGAACCCGGCCAGACGCTGGGGATCTTCGGCAAGACCGGAAGCGGCAAGACCACCCTGGTCGACGTTCTCACGCGGGTCCACACCCCGCCTGCAGGAAC
>CAYGTG010000880.1:0-3989 GCA_964352485.1 uncultured Nannocystaceae bacterium
TGTATTCAATACGCCAGTTGTCCAGTAGTTCTTGTGCCTCTGGGATGTTGTCGAATAGATACCTCTGGAGACAATCATGCTTGAATGTTGGCAATACCCTAATTTAGTAGAGTGCAAGTTTATCTCAAAAATTGGATTTCATAGTCATGTGGACTGAGATAGTCGAGTGCTGAATGTCGTCGAACCCGATTATAGAACCCCATGATGTAACCAAAGATTTCGGTACGTGCGTGTTGGTGTGACTCGAAGACCCGATCTGCACATTCGCGTTTGAGTGTTGCCCAGAAGCTCTCCATGGGGGCATTATCAAGGCAATTACCCGTTCGACTCATACTGACAGTAAGGTCTCGGTCAGCTAGCATCTGTTGATAAGACGCACAGGTATATTGGCTACCCGATCCGGAGACCAGTCCAAAGTGGGGGCAATTGCTGTGATAATAACTTTTATCACAGCAAAAATGTGGTAAAACAAGTCATTTGAGAGTAAAATCAGGGTATATATTGACGAGTTATCACAGGAATAAGATGACCAACCGACAATTACCCCTATCTGAAGCAGTGGATAACTATCTCCAGGATTTGCAGAATTCCAACTACTCCCCGAATACATTGCGAGTATATAAAACAGATTTGCGTGCTCTGGAAGCATTTTTCAACAATTCCCTCAACGAATTAACAGCCAACATACTTCGTACATTTTTTGCACAGTTCAATGATCTTCGCCCGGCAACAAGAGCCCGCAAACAAGCATCAGTTGCTGGTTTTTTGAAGTGGGCATCGCACCAAGAACTGATCGATAAGAATCCACTAGTTAAACTCAAGCGCGTCAAAGTTGTGCCATCCTCACCACATGGTTTATCTCGTCAGCAAGTTGGGAAGATTCTTAAGATAATCCCAAAAGACGAACTGCGGGATCGATTGTTATTTGGCTTATTATTTGAAACTGGCTTGCGGATTAGTGAAGCACTCAGTCTCTATGTAGAAGATGTCGATTTAACACCCGATGATGAACAGCTGTCGATTATCGGTAAAGGTGGCACACGTCGCACTATCTTACTGGATGACTCTCGCCTGGTCGCTTTATTTCATCGTTACTTGAAGGTGATGCGCTATCAACAAGGTTTCGTTTTTCGTGCTCATAAAAACTATCAAGGGGGAGCATGGCGATATCAATCGGCACAAGCGCGCTGGATGAAATATTGTAAACAGGCAGGCGTTGTTTGTACGCTTCATCAATTGCGTCATTCTCATGCGACGGAACTCATCAATGATGGTGTGAGCTTAGCCACCATCCGTAAACGGTTAGGGCACAAACGAATTCAAACGACGTTACGCTATGCTGAGCAGAATGATGAAGTCACTCATGCTGAGTTGCGAGCATGGCGACGTAAAAAGTATAGGTGAAAATAATGACGGAGATCGAAACAGAGGACACTCAAATAGAAGAAATTTACCAGCTCCATATTCGTCTGGAGGGTATCAGTCCAATGGTTTGGCGACGGATTCTTATTCGTTCTGATAGTACACTTGAAGATTTGCATCTCATTATCCAGATTCTCATGAATTGGACAAATTATTATTTGCATCGATTCACAATACGAGGTAAGGAATATGCTGTTTCGAGAATGTATCATGTTTGCTTAAACGAGGCGAAGCAGACAATTTTGCAGGATTTACGCATTCGAATCAATGAACGTTTTATGTATGAATATAGCTTTTTTGAGTGGTGGCAACATCAAATTCGCCTCGAAAAACGACTGTCAGTTCAAGTGGGGAAAACGTACCCTGTATGTATTGCTGGTTCCGGTGCCGCCCCACCAGAGGATTGCGGTGGGATTGATGGTTTTATGAGATTACGTGATCATTTCTCACAAGCATATGTCCTTGATCGATTCATTGTGTTTCTTCAGTATATCGTGCATGAGATTCCGCCTGATGAGTATGAAACCGATGATGGCGTGATTATGGCTCGATTTCGGGATGAATTCAGAACACTAAACTATTGGTATTATGTCGATAAATGCAACCGACGTGTGATCAATCAACGCTTGAAGTGGTATGCTCGTCAAGACGATCGGTGGATGGAAGGATTAGATGTCATATGAAGATCAAATTGCAATTGTCAATTGAACACGATGAAGGAGAAATCCCGATCAGGGAAGAATTGATAACGGTTGAACGTGATATTCTATGTTTAGAAAATCTAGGACTCTCATTGGATGAAGCGAAACAGCTACTGACTGATGTACAGGAAGTGATGGTCAAGCATCAAGTCGAAGACTATGTGGAGCAACATCGCCATTGTCCTCACTGTCATGATGTTCGGAGCCGTAAAGGACATCACCAAATCAGCATGAGAACCTTGTTTGGTAAATTATCCTTAACAAGCCCACGCTTTTATCGATGTGGATGTGAGTCGTCGCGCCAAAGGAGCTTTAGTCCTTTAGCTCAATGTCTTACTGAGCGACATTCACCAGAGTTGCTTTACCTGGAGACTAAGTGGGCATCCTTAATGTCTTATGGATTGAGTGTTAAAGTGCTTCAAGAGGTCTTGCCCATTGCGGTTAGCCCAACCACCGTAAAACGTCAGGTTCAGCGTTTGGCACAACGATGTGAGGATGAGCTGGGTGAAGAGAGTTATGCTTTGATTGAAGGCACACCTATGCAGTGGGAACAGTTGCCTTATCCAGACATGCCTCTAGTAGTCGGACTGGATGGTGGCTACATTCATGCTCGAGACGGAAATAATCGGAAAGCCGGTTGGTTTGAAGTCATTGTCGGCAAAAGTCTTTCACAGGAACGGGCAGACAAGCGATTTGGTTTCGTCAACAAATATGACCAAAAACGGCGACGGCGTATCTTTGAAACATTGAAAGCGCAAGGGTTTCAGATGAATCAAGGAGTCACCTTCATATCAGATGGGGGTGATACTGTGCGTGACCTACAGTTCTATATTAGTCCACAATCCGAGCATCTCTTAGACTGGTTTCATATCACCATGCGAATCACCGTCATGCGACAACTTGCAAAACGGTTGCCCGACAACTTGCCTACTGACATCTTTTGCGATGTTGATCATAAATTGGAGCGAATCAAATGGTTTTTATGGCATGGCAATACCTTCAAAGCCTTGCAATCTTTACAGATGCTTATAACTGACTTGGAGGTCTTAGAAGACTTTCTTCAGACTCCCGCTACGACCAAATTCCTCAAGTTAGTCCGCGAGTTTGAAGGTTATATCTCTGCCAATCAGTCTTTCATTCCCAATTTTGCTGATCGCTATAGGCATGGGGAAATAATTTCAACAGCATTTGTCGAATCCACCGTCAATCAGGTCATCAGCAAGCGATTTGTCAAAAAACAACAAATGCGCTGGACCGATGAGGGAGCTCATTTATTGTTACAAATTCGCATTCAAGTCTTGAATCAGGATTGGCGTAATATATTCTCGCGGTGGTATCCTAACATGCCATTACCTGATCCTAACAATGATTTAGCTGCTTAGCCCCCGTTTTGGACTGGTCTCCAACCCAAGCACGCCTCTATGGAAATCGGGCAGTAAGACTATTCAGTTGGGATGTAATCTATGCGTGCCGTCGCGTCAGTTTCCGTTGTCGAGCGAGTCGTCGCGTTTCTGATTCAGCTTCCTTGAGCATTACATCAACAAAATCATCGATTGGTAAGACTCCATAGAGTTGCTTGCGAATCGGCTTTGTTTTTACAAGTTGACTTTGAACATAAAACTCCAGATGTTTCTCGTGAGCATCCAAGATAACTAGAACCTTCTGCCCTTTATACTTTTGTCCGATATAGTAATTATCACGATCGACTCGTACTTCTCCGTTGGCTTTGACTTTCCGTCGAAAACTATGCCGATGATAGCGTTGAAGCCAGCTATCCGTATCAACTTCTAAGGGTAATCGACGTAAGGGCGCTGGCGTTCCTAATGCAACAGAGGGTGGGTAGTTGTTGCAGGTGATAGCTTGATT
>CAYGTG010000881.1:0-1312 GCA_964352485.1 uncultured Nannocystaceae bacterium
CCGAGTTCTGGTTCACCAAGATCACGTACAGGCCGGCGGCGCTGAGCCGCGCCATGTTGGCGAACACCCGACCGCCCTCGACGAACAGCTCGCTCTGGTACAGGAGGTTGGCGCCGGCGCTCTCGACCAGGTTGACCATCGGCAGCTTGTTCGCAAGCGCGATCTCCTGGGCGCGGAGGGTCTTGCGCAGACCCATCGGCGAGACGGCGCCACCCTTGATCGCGCTGTCCGAGGCTGAGACCAGGCACCGCCTCCCCTCGACGAAACCGATGCCGATGATGTTGCTGCCGCCGGCGATGCCCGACTTGCCGTCGTCGTCGTGCATCTTGTAGCCGGCCAGCGTCGAGAGCTCGAGGAAGGGCGCTCCCCGGTCGAGAAGCCGCTCCACTCGTTGACGCGGCAGCAGCTGGCCGCGCTTGGAGAACTTCGCCGCCTTCGATGCGGAGTGCTCCCGAACCTTGGCTTCCAGGGCTCGAAAGCTCTCGATGAGCGCCAGCATCTGGGTCCGGTTGCGGGCGAACATCTCGGACTTGGCGTCGATCTTCGAACGGATTCGCGGCATCTATTCGGTCTCCTCGAGCACTTTGGGGGTCACGGATCGATGGAAGCCGTTGTAGGGCTTGGATTCGTTGTGCTTGGGCGTGGGCCACACGCTGCTGAACAAGGGTGCGCCGCCGTCGATGGCCAACGTGGTGCCGGTCATGAAGGCTGCGCCCTCGCTGAGCAGGAAGCAGATTCCGCTGCTGATCTCCGCCTCCGTCGACAACCGCTTGAGCGGGACCGCCTCCTTGAGCTTGGGGATCATCGCCTTCACCGCGCCGTCGTAGGTGTCCATGCCGCTGCTCGCAACCCAACCGGGTGCGACAGCGTTGACACGCACGCCGGCCGCAGCCCACTCGACGGCGGCCGTCTTCGTCAGGTTGACCATGCCGGCCCTTGCCGCACCGGAGTGGCCCATGCCCGGCATGCCGTTCCACATGTCCGCGACGATGTTCACGATGCTCCCGCCGCGCCGGTTCATGCACTGCATGAAGACCTCGCGCGCCATCAAGAAGCCTCCGACGAGGTTCGTGCGCACCACCGTCTCGAATCCTTTTTGGTTGATCATGGCCAGCGGGGCCGGGTACTGGCCGCCAGCGTTGTTCACCAAACCGTCGATCCGATCGTGTCGCTGAAGCAGGGCCTTGACGACCGACTTCACCCGCTCCTCATCTCGAATGTCGAGCGGCTCGAGGTCTGCCTTGCCACCGTCTTCGGCGATCTCGGCGGCCACGGCCTCCAGCTTCCCTCGCTTGCGGCCGAGCAGCACCAC
>CAYGTG010000881.1:1322-3986 GCA_964352485.1 uncultured Nannocystaceae bacterium
CCGATCCATCTCGTGACGCCTGCGGAAGGTGGGCCGAGCAGCACCACCGTCGCCCCAAGCGAGGCGAGCTCGTGCGCGGTGCAGCGCCCGATGCCGCTGCCGCCTCCGGTCACGATGATGGTCTGGTCCTCGAACAGCCCTGGACGAAACACGGATCGATACGTCATGCCCACCTTCGGGCGGGGACTTCTGATCCTCCACCCGCGACGAGCGTAGCGAGAATATGGGCCACACAACGAACCGCACGCGCCTGCAGATTCGCACTCCGATGGCGCAGGCCCAGGCTGCAAACTCGCAGGATGGCTGAACGTCGAGCGGGATGGTAAAAAATCGGCCGATGAGCATCGAATCGGCGACGACGACGATCAAAGAGAAGGTCGGCGAAGACTGCGGTCTGGCCTCTACCCTGAAGTTCGACTGTGGCGATGACGGCGTCATTTTTCTCGACGCGAGCGTCGTCCCCAACGTGGTCAGCAATGACGACAGCGACGCGGCCTGCACCGTGAAGCTCTCGCTGGCAGACCTCGAGGCGATGATCGGTGGAGACCTGGACCCCATGGCCGCGTTCTCGCTGGGCAAGCTTCAGCTCGACGGCGACATGGCTGTGGCCATGAAGCTGGGCAACGTCATCAAGTAGCACGGGCCGCGCCCACCCAAACACGCCACCTTGGGCCATTCCCGCGGTGGCGTTGTGGTTGGTTGGGGGTGGGTTTCAACGCGTGAAGCGGCCGGTGACCGGGACGTGGTCACTGGGGGTGTCCCAACCCCTCGGGGTGAGGTCGTGGGTCACGCCGAGGCAGCGCTGCGCCAGCGGGTCGGTGGCGTAGATGTGGTCGATGCGAAAGCCCTGGTTTCGCTCGAATCCCTGACTCCGGTAGTCGAACCAGGTGAAGTGGTCACCGCCGGACTCGAACTTCCGAAAACAGTCCGTGAACCCAAAATCGAGCAGCGCCCGGAGCCGCGACTTCTCGTCCTCGGTAAAGAGCATCTGGTCTCGCAAACGCTCGGGGTCGTAGAGGTCTCGGTCCTCCAGCGCGATGTTGAAGTCCCCCACCACCGCGATCGCTTGATCCGGCGCGTAGTTGGAGGCGATCTCCTCACGCAGACGCTCCAGCCAGGCCAGCTTGTACTCGAACGCGGCACTCCCAAGAGAGGTTCCGTTGGGCACATAGAGGTTGTAGACGCGGATGTCGTCCACGAGCACGTTGAGGATGCGCGGATGCTTGTCCGGGGGGTCGGCCAAGAATCCGCTGTGGGTCTCCTGCGGCTTGGACTTGGTCAGGGTGGCCACGCCTGCGAGCGCACGCCCGCCGTGAATGGTCACGTTGTAGCCGAGTTCGAGGAAGGGCACCTTGGGAAACAGGGCGTCCTCGACCTTGCTCTCCTGCAGGCAGACGATGTCCGGCTCGTGCTCGGCCAGGTACTCCGTGACGTGGTCCAGGCGGGCCCGGATCGAGTTCACATTCCACGTGGTGATCGTCAGCTCGCCGCCCATGCGGCGGGGAGTCTACACCACGAGCAAAGCATCAGCAGCCGGGGCCATCGCACTTGCCCACGCGTGGGGTCGAGGAGCCGATCCCTACCGAGCACCACTCCGGTAGCGAGGGCGGCGTCCCAGCATCCCAGGGAGTCTCGCCGTCCTCGAGCCAGTACGGGTGATCGAGGAAGAACTTCCACATCCCAGCAAACGGCGTCAGCTCGGGCTTGCCGCTCTCGAAGGGCGGGGCGGAGTGACCACAGTTGTGCTCGCACTCCACAACAGCGTGGCCGTCGGCCATGAGTTCGGCCTCGAGGTTCTCGGACGTGTTGGTGAAGTTGAGCGCAATGCAGACATCGCTGGGTCCGCCCCAGAGCACCATGGCCGGCATGATGTGGACGGCCCCATTCCACGGCTTGACGAGCCCACCGGTGCCCCCGGAGAGCACGATGATCGACGAGAGGTACTCGCTGCGTGCCCACCCGAGCTGAGAGGTGAACAGCGCGCCGGCGCTCACGCCCACACTGCTGACGCAGGTGTTGTCGATCGAGTAGCTCTGGGCGGCGCACGCGAGCATGTCGTCGAAGAACACGAACTCTTCCTCCATCCGCGTGTTCGAGTCCACCGAGGAGAACGGCCACCGAAAGATCAAGTCGCCCTTTTCGGCAGGGACGAGCGCCAGGAAGCGAAACTGGTCCACGGCGTTCTGCACGTCCGCCTCCTCGATGAAGTCTGCTGCGCTGCCGCCGAGCCAATGCCACAAGAACGCGACGGGTAGCTGCTCGCCGGGCTGAAGATCGCTCGGTGCGACGACGAACACGTCACGAGCGTTGCCGGAGCTTGCGAAGGTATTCCATCCGGGAATGAAGGGCGGACACACCCCGCTGGGCTCGGGCAGCGGCAACGGGGTCTCGGCGCCCTCGGGCGGTGGTGTGCCGCACAGAACATCGAGCGGACCGGGAGGCTCGAGCGGCCCGCCGGTGGTCGTCTCGCCGGCTGAGGTCGTCCCGCTCCCGGCTTCGCTCGAACCCTCGCCCGCGACCGAGGTCCCCTCCGCCGACGCCTGACTCGACGCGCTCGATCCGGGAACGACGGGTCCGGTGGTGACGACGCCCGACGAACCGGCCCCGCTCGAGCCGGACGTGTCCGCCCCGCCCGACGACGCCGACTCCGATCCACATCCAAAC
>CAYGTG010000882.1:0-3980 GCA_964352485.1 uncultured Nannocystaceae bacterium
TCCTCGAGCAGCCAGTCCATGATGACGATGTCGATATCGTCGCCACCCAGAGAGGTGTCGCCGTTGGTCGAGATGACCTCTACGACGTTCTCCGCGACCTCGAGGATCGAGATGTCAAAGGTGCCGCCGCCCAGGTCATAGACCGCGACAACTTTCTCTTCTTCGGTGCCCTTGGACAGGCCGTACGCCAGCGCAGCCGCCGTGGGCTCGTTGACGATCCGCTTGACCTCGAGCCCCGCGATGCGACCGGCGTCTTTGGTCGCCTGACGCTGGGAGTCGTTGAAGTAGGCCGGAACCGTGATGACGGCTTCGTTGACCGGCTCCCCCAGGAAGTCCTCAGCGGCCTTCTTGAGCTTCATCAGCACGCGAGCGCTGATCTCTGGCGGCGGATAGACTTTTCCGCCGGCCTTGATGTGCGCGTCGCCGTTTTGAGCTTTGACCACCTCGAAGGGCACCCGGCCCTTGTCGGCCTCGACTTCTTCGTACTTGCGCCCAATGAAGCGCTTGGCAGAGAAGATGGTGTTCTCAGGGTTGGTAATCGCTTGGCGGCGGGCCTGCTGACCCACCAAAACGTTTCCGTTCTTTTCGAACGCCACGACGGACGGCGTGGTGCGGCCGCCTTCCTCGTTGGCGATCACCTTGGGCTCTGCGCCCTCCATGACGGCGACCACTGAGTTGGTCGTTCCGAGGTCAATCCCGATGATCTTTGGCATAGCAGGCGGTCCTTTCCGATGAAATCGTTGTTGTCGATGAAGTTGGGGGGAAGCTTTGACGCTCGCCCCTCGGCAAACCCCGCGTCTGCGAGGTCGGCATGGCCGAAGGGAGAGGGCCAGTGGGTCGGGTGCCGAGATTCGACACCTGACGACGGCCCGAACCTAATGCCCGCCTTGGGGGTGTCAACCCCGACGGGCCAACACCGAAGCCCGCCGGGGGCGGTTCAATCGTCGTTCTGCGCGGATTCCGCGGACTTGGGCTGAAGGACGGCAGCGAGCACGTCCTGCACCTTCTTGGCGTAGACGATTTCCATCTCGTCTCGAATCTCTTCGGGCACGTCGATGACGTCCTTCTCGTTGCGGGCTGGAAGGACGATGAGCTTGATGCCCGCGCGGTGGGCCGCGAGCATCTTCTCCTTGATGCCGCCGACGGGCAGCACCAAGCCACGCAGGGTGATCTCGCCGGTCATCGCCGCATCGGCCCGCACGCACGTGTCTGTGAGGAGGGACGACAGGGCAGCGATCATCGCCACGCCGGCGGAGGGTCCGTCCTTGGGGATCCCGCCAGCGGGGACGTGCACATGGATGTCGCGCCCCTCGATGCGGTCTTTGGCGATCCCCAGCATGTCCAGGTGCGCCTTGACGAACGACATCGCCGCTTGGGCGGACTCCTTCATGACGTCACCGAGCTGGCCGGTCAGCATCAGGCCACCTTTGCCCTCCATGCTGGTGCATTCGATGAACATGATCTCGCCACCGACCGGCGTCCACGCCAGACCGGTCGCGACCCCTGGTTCGGAGATGCGCTCTTTCATCTCCGGCATGAAGCGCTGGGGTCCGAGGTATTCGTTGACCAGCTCCTTGTCGATGGTCACCTCCCCCTCGAGGTCGCCCTCGACGACGCGTACTGCAACCCCGCGAATGACCGCAGAGGCCTCACGCTCGAGGTTCCGAACGCCAGCTTCGCGGGTGTAGCTGTCGATGAGCTCCAACACCGCGCCGTCGGAGAAGTCGACTTTGACGTCTGCGTTGTCGAGGCCGTGCTCCGCGATCTGCTTGGGAATGAGGAAGCGCTTGGCGATCATGCACTTCTCTTGCCGGGTGTACCCGGGCAACTCGATCATCTCCAGGCGGTCCTTGAGGGCCGGTGGGATCGGGTCCATGTAGTTCGCCGTGGCGATGAACATCACCTTGGACAGATCGAACGGCACTTCGAGGTAGTGGTCCGAGAAGGTGTGGTTCTGCTCGGGGTCGAGCACCTCGAGCAGCGCCGAGGCCGGGTCGCCACGGAAGTCGTGACCGAGCTTGTCGATCTCATCGAGCACGATCACGGGGTTGTTGGTCCCGGCCCGCTTGAGGCCCTGAATCAGACGACCGGGCAGCGAGCCGACGTAGGTCCGCCTGTGCCCACGAATCTCGGCCTCATCCCGCACACCGCCGAGGCTGATGCGGACGAACTTGCGGCCGATCGCCTTGGCGACCGACTTGCCCAGTGAAGTCTTGCCCACGCCCGGAGGACCCATCAGACACAAGATGGGGCCCTTCTTTGAGGCATTGAGCTTGAGCACCGCCATGTATTCGACGATGCGCTTCTTGACCTTGACCAGGTCGTAGTGGTCTTCGTCGAGAATCTCGCGGACCTTCTTGATGTCGATCTGGTCCTCGGTCGAGACCGACCAGGGAAGCTCGACGAGCCACTCCAGATACGTCCGCGTGACGGTGTATTCGGCCGAGCTGGGCTGCATCTGACGCAGTCGGTCGAGCTGCTTGACCGCGACCTTCTCGGCCTCCTCGGACATCTTGGCTTCGGCGATTTTTTGCGCGAACTCGTCGGCCTCTCCGCCGTCCTCGTCGTGCTCTCCAAGCTCGCCTTTGATCGCCTTGAGCTGCTGACGCAGCACGTACTCACGCTGGCTGTGGCCCATTTCCTCTTGGACCTGTGAGTTGATGCGCTCGCGGACTTTGAGGATCTCGAGCTGTCGCGTGAGCAGCGTCAGAACCTTGCGCAGGCGCTCGAGGACCTCGATGCTCTCGAGCACGTCCTGCTTTTCGCTGGACTCGATGTCCAGGTTGCTGACCACGAGGTCCGCGACTTGGCCGGGGTCGGAAACGCTGTCGAGCAGCGCGGCCGCTTCGCGCGGGAGCTCGGGCACCAGCGAGATGAGCTTCTTGGCGGTCTCGCGGATGTTGGCGACAAGCGCGTCGGCTTCGACTTCGGCGCTGTCGCCCAGCGCGTCTTCGAGTTCGCTGACGTTGGCGGTGATGAAGGGTTCGGCGTCGATCAGACTATCGATGCGAATCCGCATCACGCCCTGCAGGATGACCGAGTAGTTGTCCTTCGCGAGCTTGATGACCTTGAGGATCCGCGCGGCACAGCCGACCTCATGCAGCTCGGCCTCGACCGGATCTTCAGTGGCGGCGTCACGCTGGGTAACGATGCCAATGATGGGTCGCTCGTGAGCGATCGCCTCCTCGATGAGTCGAACCGACTTGGGTCGGCCGACATCGATGGGGATGATCGATCCTGGGAACAACACGGAGTTGCGCAAGGGCAACACCGAGATGGTTTCCGGGAGTTCGGGAGTCTCTTCGGCGGGCTCGTTCGACGACGTACTCATGCTTTGCAGCCGTTTTGCAGGCGCGCAACGGTAACACCCGGCCCCCGGGTGTCAACGGCGCGACCACAACAGCGCGAGGGCTTCGGTCCCCGGAGGCCAAGACGCCCTCAAACGGCTCGGAGACCTCAACAGCGTCGTCGCCCCGCCGTCGGCCGATCGCGGCGGAGGCTCCAGGGCCCGGCTCGGTGTCCCGGTCCGACCCCCTCAACGACCCACAGAACGAGGATCGGCTCCCTGCCGAGACCCTCATCACGAATCGAGAGGAGCCCGACCCCCGCTGGTGCGTTCAAACCCGCGGAGATACAGTGAGCCGTGCCTTCGATGAACGTCGTCGTGGTGGCGGGTCCGGACAAAGGGCGGACGCTCGAGGTCGGCGAGTCGCCGATCACGGTTGGACGTGGCGTCGGTCAAGGCCTGCAGCTCAGCGATGCCGCGGTTTCCAGGCACCACCTGACGATTCAGGTCCTGACCGGGCCCGGCGGCGAGGCGACGGCGCAGCTCGCCGAGCTCAAGGGCGTGAACCCGGTCTGGACGCTCCGTGGTGGGCAGCGCACCAATCTGGCCGCCGGCGCAACGCTCGCCGCAGGCGAGACGCTCACGCTCGGCAACACCACCCTCTCCTTCGAGGCGGTGACCCACGAGCCGACCG
>CAYGTG010000883.1:0-3979 GCA_964352485.1 uncultured Nannocystaceae bacterium
CCTCGGGCGGGACGAGGATGAACACGTCCCGGTCGTCCAGCTCTCCGCAGGAGTCTGCCAACACCTCAATGTTGGCCGTGAACAGGCGCGGGCTGGGCCCCTGCTCCACGAAGTCGTTGAACGCGGTGACGGTGAAGATCACGTCGGTGTCCGGAACAACCCCCTCGAACGTGGTCGGGGTGAGGACGGGGTCGGCGACGCCAGGCAGCGGCACCGCGCCGTGGTCGAAGGGCGTCACGGACTCGATGAAGTCGGCCGTTGTCGTGCCCGCGGGCAACGCCTCACCATCGACGTCGGCCTCGACTCCGTTGACCATGCTGGTCACGTCGAACTGCCCGTACGCGGCAAGCAGCGAAACCGCGCTGGAGAACGAGCTGTCCACGCCGGTTCCGTTGGCGTTGGCCTGATACGTCATCGGACACAGACCGCTGGGCCCCGGGGCCACACCCGCACCGAACAGTCCCGTGCAGCACTGCCCAGCCACACATCCCGCCGGGCGCCCGGCGACGTCCCATGCTTCGGGCGGCACCATCGCGCCGGTGGCTTCGGCGAACTGCACCCCGTCGTCATACGCCGAGCACGTTCCCGTGGCACCCACAGCGATCTGAATGACGCGGCCACAGATCGCGTTCAATGCGTCCATCGCCTGAGTCTGGGTATGGGCGTTCATCGCGACCGCACCGCCGTAGAGCTCGGGCCCGCCAAAGTCGCACGCAGGGTTGCCCATGGGGTCGTGGCTCAACGCATCGGTGATCGAGACGACCAGCGGGAACGACCCCTCGCGGAAGCCAACGCCGCCGATGCCAACCATATTGGGAGCGACATTCGTCGGTGGCGGTGCCACCAGGCCTTCGCCGGTCGCGATCTGATACAGGGCTTCGATGTTGGATTCGGGTCCATCGCTCCCGCCCGCGGCGACGTAGGTTCCAACGGCGATCTGCACGTCGGTGACGTCGCTGGTGATCGGCTGCAGCAACGTAAACGGCTGGTCGGTTCCGGCCGATCCGTACGGCACGATCGGAAAGTCGGCGAAAGAACCGGCGCCAAATTGGGTGTCGGGCACCTGAGCCGTAATCGTCGGGATGATGTCTCCGGACAGCGCGGCCCGGAGATTGTTGATCTCCTCGGACATCGAGCCGGTGACGTCCATGTTGATGAACACGTCGAGGGACTTGACCTCGGTGCTGAACGTCAACGGCTTGTCCTGTGGGCCATCGTCATCCTCAAACGGGAGCACGAAGAAGAAGTCGTTGGCCAAGTCGTACGCGGCGACGGTGACCTGTGCCTTGCCGACGGTTCCGTCCACCGCAGCGGTGATGATCGTCGAGTCGAAGAACGGATCCGCAAACCCGGGGACCTCGAACGTGGAGCCGTTCATCGCCCCAACCATCTCGTTGGTCACCACCCACTGCGCCTGCGCGGTCACGTCGGCCGTGCTTCCATCGTTGTAGTTGGCTTCGACCACGAACTCGATGCTCGTCGGTGCGCCCAAGTCGATCTCGACCAGCGACTCGACCGGAATGACCTCGAGAAAATCGATCTCCCCCCCAAGATCGGTATCTCCGCCGGACGACCCGGGGTCGGTATCGCTCGCGGTTCCGCTGAGCGTTGTGAGCGTGGTGATGCTTGCCGCGGAATCATCACCGTCACTCGGCGTCGATCCTCCGCACGCCGCAAGACCCAACATCACGAGGCATCCCCCGATGCCCCCATCCATATTCCGCTCCACCATCGCTCCCCAATCCTACGCGAACCGGGTGCAGAACCGCGCGACCTCACGGGATTTCACTGGCCCCGGGGCTGGCGATCCCCTAGTGTATGCTCTGATGCGACATGTACTTCCCGCGCTGCTCTCTGTGGCGTGCATCGCCTGTGCCCCGGCCCAGGAATCGACCGACGACGGGGTCGCTCAGGGCGGTCCTGGTGGCAAAGCCGATGACGCGGAGGCCCCCGAGCCGGTCGAAGGCGTCGCAGATCTTCACCTGCACATGTTCGGTGAGCACGCGTTCGGGGGCGCCTGGCTCCACGGAACTCACGACGGCGAGGCTGGAGATGCCCTGGTGGATTGTGACGGAGGCGAGGACCATGCCCGACTGCGCAGCGACCTCCGCCCCAGCCTGACGCCCAACAGCTGCGAGGGCATGGGCTTCTTCGAGCTCGCCTGGAAGATGCCGCTGGCCGGGGCCATGATTCTCGCCGGAGGCGGAGTGGTCGGCGACCAGATCGGCAAGATCCGTGGGTCCGACGGCGACACCGGCGAGCACGAAGACCGCACCGAGGGCTTCCCCGGGTTCGCGGGCTGGCCCCGCTGGGACACGATCGCGCACCAGCAGGCCTGGGAGGGCCAACTCGAGGACGCCTGGAGAGCCGGCCTGCGGCTCGAGGTGATTTCTGCCGTCAGCATGGGCTGGCTCTGCAACGCCCTGCCCGAAGAGAACCGCGCGCGGCCGCAGTGCTCCGAGTTCGACGACGTGATGGTCCAGCTCGAGGCTGCGCACGCGTTTGCCGAGCGGACCGAGTGGGCCGAGATCGCGACAACGCCCGACGACGCGCGGCGGATCATCTCCGAGGGCAAGCTCGCCCTGGTGCTCAGCGTCGAGGCCGACCGCGTGATGGACGAGTTCGACGACTGGCGCGTCCCATTTGAGGCGTTCTACGACGCCGGCGTCCGAACCCTGCAGCCGGTGCACTCGCTGGACAACCGGTTCACCGGGACCGCGATGCACAACGAGATCTTCCAGATCGCGCAGTACACCGACACTTGCCACGTCGACAACGACTGTCCCGAGGGCATCGTGCTCGGCTTCGACGTCGACACGGAGTGCAAGAACACCGCAGGCCTTCATCCCGACGGCATCGCGCTGGTCGATGAGATGATGGATCGCGGCATGCTCGTGGACACCGCCCACTTCTCGGAGCGGGCGATGGAGGACATCTTCGAGATTGCGCGCGACCGGGACTACTACCCGATCTACATCTCGCACGGGCACTTCCGCGACATCATGCGCGGCGACAAGGGCGAGCAAGAGAAGTCCAGTCCCGCATGGGCCGTGGACATGATTCGCCAAACCGGCGGCATGTTCGGGCTGCGGACGGGGCCCGAAGCCACCCACACCTTCCGCGGTGGCGAGGTCGCCAACACGTGTTCCGGATCGTCGCGCTCGTTCGCGCAGGCCTACGAGTTTGGTCGCAAGGCCCTGGGCGTCGACATCGGCCTGGGTGCAGACTTCAACGGCTTCATCCAGCAGGCGCGGCCACGCTTCGGCGAGGACGCATGCTCGGACACCTTCCGCGGTGAGCGGGTCTGCCAGGCCAACGCCCAGGAGAACGATGCCAGCGTCCCTCGCTTGGGCACGGACTTCGACGAGCTCGGCCTCGCGCACACCGGCCTGTTGATGGACCTGGTCAAGGACATCGAGAACATGGGCGCCGACACCTCGCAGCTGTACAGCTCGGCCGAGCTCTACATCCGAATGTGGGAGCGGGCCTCCGCCGAGCGCACCGGAGCCGCCGCCGATCCGCTTGATCTCGAGCGCATCGAGGAGCAGATTCAGATCGAGCAAGACCCGGCGCGGCTGGACCGGTACGACTGCGACTTGTAGAGCGGTCGGGCTCGCCACGTCCCTCTTTGGCCCGGGCTACATCGAGTCGATCCAGGCGGCCAACAGCTCCGCTCCCTGCGCATCCACCCGGGTGGATGAAAGCGGCGGCATGCGCTGGGCCGAGAGGGTCGAGACACGCTGCCACAGCGCGCTCGAGGCGTGGCCTCCGGCGTGCACTCGCTTGCCCGGACCGCCCCCGACGGTCTCTTCGGTCGCCACCCCAAGCAGCCCCATCTGCGCCAGCGCGGTGCCAGCCCGCAGGTCCATGTCGCCCGGGGCCGGCCCGCCGGGTCGGTGGCAGACGCTGCAGTTCACATCGAGAAAGGCGCGGGCGTGGGCCTCCGTCGAAGCTTCGGGGGGGCCGGGACGCGGCTGGG
>CAYGTG010000884.1:0-2157 GCA_964352485.1 uncultured Nannocystaceae bacterium
GATTGTTTGTCGTGTTGGCCGCTCGGGCGACGATGGTCTCGCCGCCTCTGGCCGAGGGCGAGCCCTTTCCGTTGCCGGAGGTCGACGCCGACGCCGTCGCGCAGCGCATGAGCGCGGTGGTTCAACACCGCACGATCACGGTGTTCGCGACGACGGGTGAGCCCCAGGCAGGTGCGGACCGGGCCTCGTTCGAACGACTGCGTCGCACGCTCACTGAACTCTACCCCCGGGCCCATGCGGCGATGACACTCGAGCTCATCGAAGACAGCCTGCTCTACACGTGGCCCGGCACGGATCCGAAGCTCGCTCCAGTGTTGTTCGCCGCACACACGGACGTCGTCCCCGTCGAGCCTGGCACCGAGGCCGACTGGACACATCCGCCCTTCTCGGGTGCCGTGGCGGACGGCTACGTGTGGGGCCGAGGCAGCATCGACGACAAGCTGGGCACGGTCGGTATGCTCGAGGCCGTCGAGCTTCTCGCAGCCCGAGGGTACGCGCCGCGACGGACCCTCTTCATCGCGCTCGGACACGACGAGGAAACGGGCGGGAAAACCGGCGCCGCGACCCTGGCCCAAGAGCTCGAACGCCGCGGCGTGAAGCCCTGGTTCGCCTTCGACGAAGGCGGAGCGGTCATCACCGACATGCTCCCGGGCATCGAAGCTCCCGTCGCGCTGGTGGGCGTCGCCGAGAAGGGCTACGCGACGGTCGAACTCACCCTCAAGGGGGAGGGCGGTCACTCGACCATCCCGCCATTTCGGAGCACGATCGGTCGTCTTGGCGATGCCGCGGCGCGTCTGGAAGCCGAGCAGTTCCCCACCGACACCCGTGGAAGCACCGGGCTGATGGTCGATGCCATCACGCCGCACACACCTTGGGCGTGGAGGCTGGTCCTGGCCAATCGCTGGCTCTTCGACCCGGTCATCGCCTGGGGCCTTGGGACCCAGCAGGCGAGCAACGCGAGCGTCCGGACGACGACCGCGGTCACGCGGTTCGATGCGGGCATCGCTGACAACGTCGTCGCCGCCCGTGCGAGGGCGATCGTCAACTTCCGCCTGTTGCCCGGCGACACGGTGAAGGCTGTCCTCGAGCACGTCGCCGAGGTCGTGGACGACCCGGAGATCGAGGTGCGCTGCGCCGGCGAATGCCGAGAGGCCACGCCGCAGTCCGACATCGACGGAGAAGCCTTCGCGCTGGTGCGGCGCGTGCTGAACTCCGTCTATCCCGACGCCGTCGTCGCCCCGTACCTCGTCATCGGCGGAACCGACGTTCGCTACTACCAACCGCTCACCGAGCAGGGCGCGTTCCGGTTTCTGCCCGTTCGGCTCTCTCCAAACGACCGGGCCCGGATGCACGGAACGAACGAGCGCATCGCCATAGAAGACTTGCGCTCGGCCGTTCAGTTCTACGCGTTGCTCCTCGAGCACGCGTGTCGCTAGCACTCTGCTCGCAGGCTTCAAGCATTTCTTCACTGCCGGGGAACAGGTCGTCACACGTTTGGGGGTCGGCGTTGCACTCGAGCTCGACATCGGGCAGTGCGGGTTCGCGGTCGGCCGACCCGCAGTGGGAGATCACCCGGCAAAGCGCGGACTCGCGCTATGGTGAACCCATGCAGACCTCCGCGCCCCCCGTGGCTCATGCAGTCCGCTTGCTGCCCGGGGCCGACCTGCGCGAATCGCTGGAGTCCCATGCCCGATCGTCTCCCCTGCCTGCCGCCGGGGTCGTGTCGGGGGTCGGCAGCTTGACCGTCGCGCGGATTCGGCTCGCGGGCGCCACGGAGATCCGCACGATGCAGGGCCCCTGGGAGCTCGTGAGTCTCAGTGGCACCCTTGGTGCGGGAGGTGCGCATCTTCACGCCATGGTCGCGGACCTCGAAGGACGGTGCATCGGTGGACATGTCTGCGCAGGCTGCATCGTGCACACCACCGCAGAACTGGTCCTCCTCGAGCTTCCCGGGCTTCGGTTCGAGCGCACCATCGATCCGCAGACAGGGTACCTGGAGCTCGACATCGGGAGTCTCGCTGGCGCGACACGGACCCCTGGCGCTGTGTAAGTTGTGGCGGCCATGGCCGGCGAGAAGCTCAACCTCGACATTCTGCAAAAGGACGTCGCCTATAGCGGCGAAGGCATCTCGGTCAAATCACTCGAGGAGAACATCCA
>CAYGTG010000884.1:2167-3971 GCA_964352485.1 uncultured Nannocystaceae bacterium
ACTCAAGGGGCTCCGCGAGCGCAACGTCGAGATTCAGGCGTCGCTGGCGGAGGAGGTCGGCAAGCTCCGCAAGTTTGGCGACTACATCGACGGGACCGCCACCAAGGGTGGCTTCTGGGCGGGCATGAAAGAGATGCTCAGCCACCTGCCGGGGCTCAAGAATATCGCGATCTCGCAGCGCTCGATCGAGGAGCTGCTCAAGCAGCAGTATCAGATCAGCGCAACCCGGGTGAAGGAGGCGGCGGAGTACGTCGACACCCTCAAGCAGAGCGAGCAAGACCTCTACACCGAGATCGATCGTATCAACGAGAAGATCGTCGAGATGGCCACGAACGAGTCGATCGCTGCCGACCACGTGCTCGAACTCAAGGCGCTGATCGACCAGATCGACGCGGAGATGCAGACGATCGAAGCCGGAAGCGTCGACGCGCGAGAACTCGAGGGCAAGCAGGACAAAGCCCGCGCACAGCTGGCGAAACACTCGGCCAATCTGCAGCTCTACTCCTCGGCCGAGGATCGCTACGCGAGCCTCAAGAACAACACGCGCAAGCTGGTCCAGACGATTCGCAACCTCGGCCAAGACATCGGGCAGTACACGACCGCCGCGTCGATCAAGCTCGACATGGCCTCCGCGCAGATTCAGGCGATCGGGACCGCAGCCGACGCATCGGTGGTCATGCTCGAGCTCAAGAAGAGCCTCGATGTGATGACCGAGTCGATGAACGCCACGACACAGTTCGTCAGCGAGACCCAGGTGTTCTTTCGTAAGAACCTCGACGACCTGCTCAACGATCTCGATACGTTCGACGAGGCCACGACGAAGGTGCTCGACGAGAACATCGAGTTCTCCAAGCAGATCGAGGAGGAGCGGATCGAGAAGGCCATCGCCAAAGCGCTCAAGAACCGCGAGCAGCGGGGGGACACTCCCGCTCCCGAAGGCGCCTAACCGCTCGTGGCTCTCGTCGCGCTGCATACCCAACACCTGCTCGAGCCGGTCTCTTCGATCTACCTGGGCATGCTCGGGCGCGCGATTCGGGCGGCGCGTCTCAACAAGACGTTTCCCGAACGACGGCAGCTGGACGCGACGCTCCGGGCGCTTGGGGCTGCGGCCCACCACGGTCTGTACGACGGCGTGTACCTGGACTCGCGCTCGGGGCTGCCCAACATGGCGAGCTTTACGAGGCCGCTGGCCGACCGCGGCGTGGGGGAGCGAGCGCTGCGTGGCTACGAGGACCAGGCTGCGCTCGATGCGAAGCGCGATGAGGCCGAGGTCTTTGCTCGGATGGCGGCGAAGCGCCGCTACTTCGAACTCCTGCAGACCCTCCCGCTCGCGCCCGTCGACGAGCACCGAGTCCTGCTGCGACGGCACGAGCCCGAATCGTCACGGGCCAGCTTTCGCGTCGAGCTGACCAAGCTTGATGGCTCGGGGGCCTATCTCCGCGTCGTGATCGACCTGACCCAGACCGCGAGCGTGTGGTCGCACAAGCTGGTCGATCTCGATACCAAGGGAGAGGTCGCCTCCGGCACCGAGGCGCTGCAGGGAATGGTGTACCGGTTCGCCTCCTACGACGCGGAGACGCTGTTCATCCGCCTGCACGAGCTCGAAGGCGTGCATGTGGAGCGAGTCCAGCGCGGCATCTTGGGACCGATGCGTTTCTCCATCCCGCACGAGGGCGAGACCGTCACCGTGCTGGAGTCCAGGCCCGATGCGACACAGGCCGGGTGGTCCGCCGCCTGTCAGGAAGAAGCCGATTCTCCGTTGATGCTGGCTTCGTTTTCCACGGACGTCGCAGCGCTCGATGTC
>CAYGTG010000885.1:0-386 GCA_964352485.1 uncultured Nannocystaceae bacterium
GCCTCCTTGGGTGTCGACTGCCGCCGGATCCCAGTCGCGCAGCACTACGGGCTCATCGTGGGAGCTGGTTCTGGTCGACCGCGGCTCGAGCGACGCGACCGCAGCTCTCCTCGAGCGTGTCACGGGATACATCCGCAGGATCCGCGTGCCCCGAGACACGAATCCGGTGGATGCCCTCTTTGCGGGCCTGAGGGTCGCGCAAGGCGATCTGCTCCTGCCGATGCCCGCGGGACTCTCCCCGGGCTGCGGCTTCGTGTCCGCGCTCCTGCGACACGAGGGACGTCACAACGTCACCGACGCACCCTTGATCGGCACGATCGTCGGTCCCGACGCACGAACGGTTTATAGCTCGATCCGCGCGCTGGGCCGCACGGCCATGCCGAGCA
>CAYGTG010000885.1:396-3966 GCA_964352485.1 uncultured Nannocystaceae bacterium
GTCGGCCAGGCGGCGGAGCGCTTCGATCGCCGAACGCAGGCGGAGCCGGACGCGGTCCTTGCCTAGGGCGGCGAGGGTGTCGAAGAGCGATGGCGACGCGGTACGACCGGTGGCCGCGGCGCGCAGCAGCGGGTACAGCTCCTTGGGCTTCCACCCCTGGGCCGCGGCGAACTCCTTGGAAAACTCGCCGAGCCCCTCGACCGTGAACGCGCGGGCGGCCTCGCTTCGCTCGATGCCCTCGAGGTAGGCCTTGAGCACCTTCATCGTCTCTTTCTTGTCGCGCTTCTTCGGCACCATCTTGCCGATGACGCTCGCGTAGTCGACCTCGCCTCCAAAGAAGAACGAAATGTACGGCACGAAGTCATCGAGCCGATTGATGCGCTCTCGGCTCAGCTCGACCAAGGTCTCGAGTCGTCCATCGAAGGCGTGCTGGACGAGCGCGTCCTGAAGTGCCCGCGGATCCATGGCCCGGATGTCGTCGCCACAAAAGGCGTCGAGTTTGACGGCATCGAACACGGGGCCGCCCGTCTTGACGTGCGACCAGTCGAATGCCTCGACCATCTCGTCCAAGGTAAACCGCTCTTGGTCCTCGCCCAGGGAGAAGCCCATCGTGGCGAGGAAGTTCAGGAAGGTCGCGGGCAGATAGCCCAAGGATCGATAGTGATCGATCGAGACCGGGTTCTTCCGCTTGGAGAGCTTGGACTTATCGGCGTTGCGTAGCAGCCCAAGGTGGAAGAACAGGGGGGGTTCCCACCCGAAGCCCTGGTAGAGCAGGATGTGTTTGGGTCCCGAAGTGATCCAGTCTTCGCCCCGAATCACGTGGGTGATCCCCATGAGGTGGTCGTCCACGACGTTGGCCAGGTGGTAGGTGGGAAAGCCGTCGGACTTGAGCAGCACCTGGTCGTCGATCTCGGCGTTCGAGAACCGAATCTCGCCCCGCAGCTCGTCGACGATGACCGTCTCGCCTTCATCCGGTACGCGCAGCCGGATGACGTGCGCCTCCCCGCCCTGGGCTCGAGTGGCCGCCGCAGCCGGATCGATGCCGCGACAGTGACCGTCGTAGCCGGGGTTCTGCTTGTTGGCCTCTTGCTCGGCGCGCATGGTGGCGAGCCGCTGCGGGGTACAGAAACACCGGTACCCGGTGCCATTGTCGAGCAGCGTCTGCACGTGTTCTCGATAGATCGCGGTGCGTTCGGACTGCCGATACGGGCCGCGGTCCCCCCCGACATCCGGCCCCTCGTCCCAATCCAGCCCAAGCCAGCGCAACGCGTCGAAGATCGCCGTCTCGCTGCTTTGGGTGCTGCGCTGCTGATCGGTGTCCTCGATCCGCAGGATGAACGTTCCCCCGTGTTTCTTGGCGAACGCGTAGTTGAACAGCGCGATGTAGGCGGTGCCCACGTGGGGGTCGCCCGTGGGGCTGGGCGCAATGCGAACGCGCGGTGGCATCGTCCCGACGCTGGCCGACTTGGACTCGGACATGGCGAGGAACTACCACAAGCGGTCGGGCCCCGTTACACTCGCTGAGCGTTGGCCATCGAGCACAGCATTCCCGAGATTCAGAACGCGGTGTGGCCGGTGATCGCCCAACGGGTGGCCGACCGCGCGGCCTCAGCCGTCGACCTGCTCGATGAGCACCTGCGCGCCGAGGGACCGCTGCGGCGTCGTGATGACGAGCTCGTGGCCGGGGATCGGGTCCTCAATGGCGACCGCGAGCTTCTCGCTCGCATCGCCCGGGCAACCGGCTTGGGACTCTCGCTGTACTTGGGCAACCGCCGGGTGGCGTCGTTCTGCACGCTGGCAGCCGGCGCAGCCCATGATCTCGGTGGCTACGCAGACGCCCAGTTGGTCGAGACGGTCCTGCGCAAGGGCGAGTCGTTTCGCGGCGTCCTGGAGATCGAAGGCCGACAGCACGTCGTGGCCTCCCGGCCCCTGGTGGCCGGGTCCAGCGGCGAGGACTACGGTCCGATCGGGATGATCGAGGCCTACCAGGACATCGACATCATCCAGGGCCAGCTGGCGACGGCTCTCGAAGAGCGGCTGGACACCACGGAGCGTTCGGCGACCGAACAGCAAGCAGACCGCATGGAGGCGGTCATGGTGTTCATCGACGACGTCGCACGGCGCCTCCAGCTGCTCGCGCTCAACGGCAACATCCTCGCTGCCCAAGCGGGCGACCACGGACGCGCATTTCGCGTAGTTTGCCGAGAACTGAGTTCTCTGGCCGATCAGGCCAAGGGTGCCGTGGCCGAGGTGCGAAGCGTGACCGAAGAGATGGGCCTGCGTCCGGTGGCCGATGGTGACGGTGACGTCGAGGACCCCGCCCCTCCGCTGCAGCTCAGCACCGACCGCTGAGTCGATGGCCTGGTCAGGATCCACGGGGTTCACGGCCGTGTCGCGGGGTCGAGATCTGGCATGGCCGAAAGGGACATGGTGCCCCAAGGCGACAGTCCCCTGCTTTGGCTTGTGTTTCCGGGGACTTAGGGAGGCCTACGGTGAAGCGAAGACAAGCCGGCGGACCGCGAATTCCACGCTTTTTCCGCCTTGTGAGGCTTGTTGCTACGATCGGGCCGTGTTAGCAAAGCACAAGGTCGAGGCCTGACGCATGGACCAGATCTTCGAGAGTCACTTCGGCGGGAACTCGGGCTCAAGCAACGGTGGTGAAACCGTGGGCTACTGCCCCAAGTGCCGGACCGACACCCAGCACATCATCCTTGAGAAATACGGCGAAGAAATTCGTCGTGTGCAGTGCGCGGTATGCGGTGATACGCACGCGTTCAAGCCCCCTCGAGGCGGTGATGACGACAACCCTGAGCCCATGGTGGCCAAGAAGCGTGGAGCGCAACGCAAAATGAAATGGCTCGAAGGCGTCAACAGCGCCGACCGCGGCAATGCCGCTCGGTACGCCCCTAAAACCCTGTTTGCCGTCGGGCAGCTGATCGTGCACCCGCACTTCGGCGTTGGCTTCGTGGCTGACTTGACCGGTGACCGCAAGGTCGAGGTCATGTTCCGCAACGACCTCGCTCGCGTCCTGGTCCACGGCCGCGGACAGAACGACGAGGAGCTCCGCGGAGACCGGGTCCCCGAGGAAGAGGTGCAGCAGCTCCTGGGGATCGAGATGGGCCCCTCCCCCGAGGAGATCGCCGAAGAGCGCGAGCGCAAGCACGCGGCTGAAGAGGCGGAGAAGCAGCGCGTCGCCGAAGAGAAGCGCCTCGCCGCAGAGCGCGAGCGACAAGCCGCGATCGAGCGACGCGAAGCCGAGCGACGGGCGCGAGAAGAAGAGCGCGATAACAAGCGCAAGGAGCGAGAAGAAGAGCGCGAGCGCAAGCGCAAAGAGAAAGAAGCCGAGCGCCAGCGTCGAGCCGAAGAGCGCCGCGTGGAGCAAGAGCGCCGGCGGCTCGAAGCCCTGCGCAAGCGCGAAGAGGAGAAGCAGCGTCGCGAGGAAGAGCGCGAGCGCAAGCGCCTCGAAAAAGAAGCCGAACGCGAGCGCAAGCGGCAGGAGCGGGAAGCCGAGAAGGCACGCAAGAACTCTGAGCGAGAGAAAGAGCGTCAGGCCAAAGAGAAAGAGCGCGA
>CAYGTG010000886.1:0-3964 GCA_964352485.1 uncultured Nannocystaceae bacterium
CTTCGATGCGCGCACCGTCGGCGGCTCGCAGGACCTCGCTCGCGAGCGGGTATCGGGTCGCGAGTGGGAGACCGCGCACCGACGCTGCGGCTCGCTCGTGCAGTCGGCTCAGCGGGGCGGGTTCACCGAAGTCGTCGCCTTCGGCAACGGCGAACCACAGCGCACCCTCGCGCTCGAACACGAGCAGCCCACCGTCCGCGCTGAGCGTGGGGTTCTCGCCCATGATTCCGGTCACGGTGGGCTCCTCGTCCCACTGCGCCGAGACGACTTCGCCCTGCGTCGTGATGAGCGTGCCGGCGCGACGCACCAGTTGACCGGCCTCGTTGCTCTCCAGCAGCGTGATGGCATAGGTGAGGTGCTCGCCCGCGAAGTCGAGGGTGCCATCGGCGGTGCTGGGGAAGGGGTTTTGGTCCTCCGGCGTGGCCATCGCCAGGGCAGGCCGACCGACCGTCGTCGGGCAGGGCAGGCCCTCGGAGAACACCTCGGCGCCGAAGCTCACGCCGCCCTCGCGGACCTCGATCGCCTCGGGCCGAACCGCGACCACGCGACACTCGCCTTCGACCGCCGCCAGCAGCACCCGCCCGTCCCAGGTGGCCGCGTGCGGCGCCAGTGGGAGGGCTCCGGTGATGCTGCTGAAACCGTCGCACTTGCCAATGCAAGCGGGGCCCTCCTCCAGCGGATCGGCCGCACCGCTGTCGTCCGAGCAACCGGCCCACGCGCCCAGTCCGAGCAGCAGGAGCGGTGCCAGGGCAACTTTGCTCTTGGAAATCGAGCCGGAGGGTCGTCGCGCGCGGGCCATCGCCCCCTAGACGACCCCGATGTGCGCGAGTTGCAGACCAAGAACCACCTTGTGCGCCGCACGAGTGTGCGGAATCGCAGGTGCTCGCGGCCTCTGCGCGGACAACCCCCGAACGACAGCCAGAGCACACCCTCATAACCTGCGCGACGAGAGGAGTGAGCCCCAAAAGGGGTTCACGAGCGAGGGCGCAGCCCGACCTTGGAGGGGTGAGCGCAGGCAGCTTGGCTGCCGAAGCGAGGGGAACCAAGAGGATCCCCTTTCAGATCGAATAGCCTCGGCGACCAGAGGAGTGAGCCCCAAAAGGGGTTCACGAGCGAGGGCGCAGCCCGACCTTGGAGGGGTGAGCGCAGGCAGCTTGGCTGCCGAAGCGAGGGGAACCAAGAGGTTCCCCTTTAAGACTACTCGTCTTCGTCGTGAATGACGTCGGGCAGGGCCATCACGCCGAACAGCTTGGCGCCTTCGACCGCCTTGTCGACCCCGAGCTTGGGGCCCTGCACGAGGGTCACGGAACGTTTGGGGTCCAGGACGCGGGTGATCGTCGCTTCGACCGCGCTGGGCTCGAGCGCGGCGACCTGCGAGGCGAGTTCGCGGAAGTAGGCGTAGCTGCGGCCGCTTCGGACCGCGCGGGCGAGCGTGTTCGCGAACTCTTTGGGGTCGCCTTGGGCGTTGATCATGCGCTGTAGGACGGTGCGTCGGGCAAACGCGAAGCGCCGCTCGAAGTCCTCTCGGGTTCGGAGTTCATCGATCGCCGCCAAGATCGCGACCAGGCCCTCGTCGGCCCGAGCGCTGTCGATCGCGCCGCCGATGCTGATCCGAGGCCGGTCGGTGTCCAGCCGGGCATAGGTGCCGTAGCTGGCCCCGAGCTCCATGCGGACCCGACCCACGCCGAAGTTGAGCATTTCCGCCATCACCATCAAGGATGCGTGGTCATCCCCGTAGACCTCAGCCAGGCCGAAGTCGATCTGCACGTCGGTTTGTACGCGCTCCTTGTCGATCTCAGTCATCACGCGCGTCGCCCCGGGCTTGGGCAACGGGACCGGTGGTGCGGTGGGCTCGGTGTACGGATCGAGCCAGGTGTTGCCGCGCTCACGGAACTCGGGCTTGCCGAAGAAGCGGTCGACGTAGGCGATCGCCATCTCCATGTCGAACCCGCCGGTGATGATCAGCGCGCTGTTGCCCGCTCGGTAGTGCTTTGCCCGGAACTCTTCGAGGCTGCGCACGCCAATGTCGCGAAGCTGCTTGCGGTCGGTGATGCTGGGGCGGACGTGCGGGTGGCCCTTGCCGTACACCGCTTCGTAGAAGGCGTTGTTGCGCTTGGCGACCTGCTGCCAGCGCTGCTTCTTGAGCTGCTCCTTGTTGAAGGCTTTCCAGCCCTCGAGCGCGCGGGTCTGGTACGATGCGTTGATGGTCTGTTCCGCCAGGCCCGCGATGATGAAGTCGAGGTAGATCGACAGTCCGCGGGAGGTATAGGTCGTCGCCCCCGCGGTGGTGAAGCTGCGGAAGATGCCGCCTGCCTTGTCGAAGAAGTCCATGAGGTTCCGACTGCTGGTGAGGGTGTAGTCGGGGCCATAGGTCCGCCGGGCGAGCGCGGCGAGATCAGGTTGGTCCGGCGCGTCGGTGGTGCCCGCTGCGACCACGAGCTGCACGTCCATGACCGGCAGGCCGCTGCTCTGCACGAGGACAACCTTCATGCCGTTGTCGAGCTCATACTCGAGGGATTGTCCCTCCGGCGGCGCGATGTCCTCGAGCGGGATCGGGCGGCGTGCCTCCGACGGATCGATGTCCTCGGGCACGCCGAGGCTCTCCTCCTCGTCGGGGCTGTAGTCGAACTTTGCGCGTTCGATCTCGGGCTCGTTGCCGTCGGGGACGACCTTGACGACGAGCGCCTTGTTGCGCGCGAAGATCTTTCGCCCGATCGCCTGAGCATCCTCGGAGGTGAGGTCGTCCAGCTCGGCGATGTCCGCTCCGTAGAAGCCAGGCTGCGCGCCGGGCTCTTCGAGGTAGTCGGCAAACGCGACCCCGCTTTGGGTGATCGTGGCGACCGAGTCGAGCACCTGAAGGCGTGCTCGCTGCCGAGCCGAATCGTAGGCGCCGGCGTACTCCTTGTTGTCGAGCTTGGGCGAGAATCCCTTGGTGATCGCATCCAGCACTTCGTCGATGCCGCGATCGAGCTGCTCGGGTTCCTTGGTCTCGACGATCACGCCAAAGAGCTGCGCCTCTTTGCCACCGACGGGGATGAACCCCCACGACTCGACCACCCCCAGTGGCCCGCGATCGACGAAGAACGACAGCGCAATCGCCATCGTCTCGATGCAGGCCTGGGCGGGCAGGTAGTTCGGCGTGAACCGCTTGGGCATGTGGAAGAGCACCAGCGCGGTCGGCTTCTTGACCGGCGCCTTGATCTCGACCGTCTTCCCTTCGACCGCCGGTGGCGGCACCGCGGCCCGCTGGGCGTCCGGCCGCTTGGGTAGCGGCTCCAGGTATTTCTTTGCCAGCTTCAGCACCTCGGCCCGATCGACATCACCGGTGATGACGACGTCGGACTGCCCGGCGGTGTAGTAGCGCTGGATGAAGTCGCAGGTGTTCTGCGGGGTGATCGACGCCAGCTGGAGGTCATCGCTCGCGCCGCTGCTGTGGTACGGGTGCCCTTCGGGGAACGCGATCTCGAAGACCTTGTTGTAGATAAAGCCGAACGCGCCGCCGAATCGCCATCGGTGTTCGTTGCGGACCACGTCGCGCTCGCGCTCGAAGGCCGCCTCGGGGACTTCTGCGCAGTCGTATTGCAGGCGACGCGAGGTGTACTTGAAGTAGTTTTCCAGCTCTCCGGAGAGCCCCATGTGCATGTAGTGGGTCTCGTCGCTGGAGGTGAAGGCGTTGAAGAACAGGGTGTGCCGCGGGAGCTCCTGCATCAGCCGGGTGGTGCCGGGACCGTCGGCGCCGATCTGAAACATGAGGTGCTCGACAAAGTGAGCGATGCCGGCCTTGCCTGCGGGGTCGTCGCGACTCCCCACGTGGTGGCGGACATCGAACTCGACCAGGCGGGTATAGGGGTCGGGGACGACGATGAGTCGCAGGCCGTTGTCGAACTCGATCAGGCCCGCCTGGGAGTCGAGGTGCAGCTTGCGGTCTGGCGTCGGGAGCTCTGGGCTCTGCGTTGTGTCACCG
>CAYGTG010000887.1:0-1051 GCA_964352485.1 uncultured Nannocystaceae bacterium
CACCCAAGCACGTCGCCCGGCAGGGGGTAGACCTCCGTCACGGTGAACACGTCGCCCTCGGCGACAGCGCAGCGCGCGAACACGTTCCACGCGTTGGGGTCGTCGGCCGCGGCGCCGCACAGTTCCCAAGATCCCAGCTCGAAGTCGGCCGCGCTCGAATGCAGCGCGACATTCGAGACGTCAAAGCCGCCGCTGAGCGGCAGGTCTGCACCGCACGAGGCGACCACGCACGGCGTCGCCTCGTCAAATGGGCCGCCGTCTCCAGCGACACTCAGCGCACTGGACACAGCCAGTGGTGCCAGACACGTCCCATCGATCTCGACGCGGTCGCCCTCGCAACCTGGTGCCAAAGTCGATTCGCTGGAGGTGTCTTCCCCCGAGGTCTCGGTGCCGCGACCGGTCGAAGACGACGACGACGATGACCCGGTCTCGGCGGAGTTGGTGGACGAGGTCGAAGCGGTGGAAGCGCTCGATGTCCCGGGGTCCACCGTGACCCCCGACGTCGTGATGCCAGAGCTCGGTGATACGCCCGTCGCGGTCGAAGTCGAGCTGCCGGTTTCATCTTCAGCCCCTGCGGGCGCCGGAGGACTCGAGAAACAACCGCCGAGCAGTATCGAGGCTCCCCAGCCGACGTAGCGCATCCCCCCATCCATAGGCACGGACTCTACCAGCGCCACGGCGCGCGCGCGTGAACTGGGATGGGGCAAACCACGCAAGAAGGCCCGCACCGGGCGGACCTTCTTCACACCGAGGGGCCGCGAGCTAGTTGCGCAGACCGACGAGGTCGAACGTGGAGCTCGCCGCGTAGCCTCGGACCATCACGTGGATGATGTTGGGCTCGGAGAGGCTGACCGAGCAGGTCTCGGCCGACCCCGAAGCATAGGGGCGGCAGTCGAACGCCGACGTGGTCGGCTCGGAACCCACGCGCACGTAGAGGTCGGCATCGTTGGTCCCGGTCATGGTGAAGTCGTAACGACCCGCCGGCACCTCGATGGTCTCGAAACGGAGTTCTTCTTGTCGAGCCACCGTGCCCGACTCTGCCATGCCGTCC
>CAYGTG010000887.1:1061-2360 GCA_964352485.1 uncultured Nannocystaceae bacterium
CGGGCCGTGTTGACGGGGCAGAGCGCGACCGTCACCTTCGCCGCCACCGTCGGGCACGCCCGTGACCGTGAGCCGGTAGTGGTTCTCGTCACCGTAGCCGTGAACCAGAGCGTACACCGTCGCGGGGGCGTCGAGCGTGACCTCGCAGACCTCATCGCTACCGTTGAGGTAGGGGCGACAGTCGTAGGCTTGCAGCGAAGGCTCGGACCCGACTTGCACGTAGAGGTCGGCGTCTCCCCCGGGGTTCGTCGGGTGGTGTGCCATCGTGAAGGTGTAGCGGCCGGCCTCGAGCTCGACCGAATGGGTCTGCGTGCCGTCTTGGGCCACGAAGTCGGTGGTGTTGAGGAAGACCTCGGTCCCGCCGCCGCCGCCTTGGTCCGCCGCGCAGCTCGCAGGCTCGTTGGCGCACTGCAGCAGCGAGCGAGCACGCGAGTAGGAGATGAAGGGGTTGTCGCTGTTGCCGCCCAGGTCGTCGGCGTCCTCTCCGTAGCCCACCGAGTCGACGGCCATCCAGATGAAGTCGGGGTGCAGCTCCTTGCTGTTGGGACCCCAGCTCACCGTCGGGTCTTCGACCCACTCGCCGCCGAGGATGCGGTCTTCGCTGTCGAGCTCGAGCACGTAGTTGAGCTCGACCAGGTGCGGATCGACGTCGCGTTCGTCGGCGCGACGCATCAGCTCTGCGGCGGGTACACCGTCGCTGATCATCGAGTACGTCATCGCGACGAGCATGTAGCGCTCGGCCTCGATGTTGAACTCGTACTCGCTGCCCGCGGCTCCGATGAGTTCGTTGGCGACCTCGGCCGAGACCTCTTCCTGGTTGTCGATCGTGTAGGAGACGATCGGGAAGTTCCAGACCTGGTAGTCCCAGTTGTGGTCGATGATGAACGCCGGGCGAGCCTCGGGGTCATTCGTCGCCAGGTTCCGAGCACCGCGGCCCAGCATGCCGGTGATGGCCACGTGGAACGATCCGGGGTTGAGGTCGCGGCAGGCCACTTCGGTGGGTCGACCAAACTCATCGCGCTCGATCTCGTCGGGTCGAGTGTTGCAGCGCCGACCGCTGAAGGTGGCCTGGTCGCTGAAGTACAGCTCGGTCATCAGCGCCTCGATGTCGGCCATGCGCCAGGTCATGCAACCTTCGTCGCCCTGCACGCACTCGACCACCTGGCCCTCGTCCATCCGCACGGTCACATCGCGCTGTGGGTAGCCAAGCGGCTCCGTCGTGGCGTAGGACGCCCAGCCGTTGCAGTGACCCCACCAGCTCTCGGGCTCGACCCACTGGTAGACGCCCTGGTTTTGAAG
>CAYGTG010000887.1:2370-3963 GCA_964352485.1 uncultured Nannocystaceae bacterium
GTTTTGAAGCTGGCAGGCGGTGGCAGGACGGGGGAGGTCGACTTGCGGGTGCTCGATCTGCTCGCAGTTGTCCGGGTCGTCGGCGTAGTCGGCGTAGGTGCAGTGCGACACCGCCGGAACGACTTGCTCTTGGCCGGGGTTGAACATCAGGTCGTACTTCTCCATCGGGGAGAGACGACTGAGGTCGGAGCGGTCGCCATAGTCCTGGCTGGAGCCGGGCTGCCAGCGCCAGGCAGTGCCGTTCTCGGACTGCGGCCACCAGGTGGACGCGAACACGTCCCAGTCGGTTTGGCCTTCGGTCAGGGCGGCGTCGTACAGGTGGTACTCGCTGTTGCGCGTCACGTCGGGGTGAAGGCGAGAGACGCGGTTGGCGTCGTCGATCGCCTCGGTCTTGCCCGCTTCGTCGAAGCCCACCACGACGTGCGACCCGCCGCGGATCTGCTCTCCGTCGGGACCCGAGTAGCCCAGCACGTAGAAGTACGAGCCATCCCGGAAGTCGGCCGCGGGCTCGTGGTCAGAGGGCGAGCCCCCTTCGTTCGCACAGCCGTGGGCACAAGCCGCGATCAGGGTCAGAGCAGTGAGGGTAGAGATGCGGGTTTTCATGCGACGACTCGGAACAGGGCGCCAGACACTTCCAACGACGAGGGGCGCGCCCGCCTCGTCAGGTCACCAGGAGGCAATGTGTGTGCCAAGACCACAAAAAGTACGGTCGCCGGAATCCCTGTACTTTCTCCGTGCGAGCACACACGACCCTGACCACAACCGTTGCCAACGGCTGGCGACTTCACTTGCCAGCGCGGTCTATCACATCGAAACCACGGCGTTTTTGCTGAGAACCTGCAACCGCGGCCCGGCCTCAACGTCGTCCGAAATTCACGCCTGCTCCGACCGCGTCACGACTCGATGTCGATCGACAGGTCGTAGACGTTCGACGCGCCCGCGTAACCCTGCACCGACAGATAGAAGGTGCACGGCGCACAACCCGACTGCGAGATGAGTCGCTCGACGTGCTCATTGGAGGTGGCGCTCTGCCCATTGGCGGCGCTGCACAGCCCCGGGGCATCGGGCGTGCACGGGGTCAGATCGGTGCCGTCCGTGTCGTGGAAATGGAAGTCGAGGTCCCCGTTCGCATGCACGAACGTGAGGTCGGCGACCAGGGTGTCGCCCGTGAACAGATCGACCGCGTGATAGTCGAAGTCGCCCGTGCAGATCTCACGGTCGTCGGAAACGAAGGGTACGGAGACGTCGGTGGCACTGCCCGGGCCGTCATCGTCCTCGAGGCCGTCGTCCTGACAGATGCCCGCGCAGTTCTCGGCGTCGAAGGTGTACAGCAGCGCGTACTCGCGGTTGCCCTCGCCCGAAGCAAACACTCGCGCGTAGTACGAGCCCGGCGAGAGACAGACCTCCAGCACTTCATCACTGCCCGCCGTCGTCGCGGTCTCCACCTCGCCACCACTGACGTCGTACACCCCCAGCTCGAGGTTGGCTTGGCCGGCCCCGCCGGCGATGAGCACCCCGAGTGTCCCGTCCTCGGTCACGTTCATGCGGAACCAGTCCTCATCCCCCTCGCAATACGTGTAGTCCGCCGAGGCC
>CAYGTG010000888.1:0-3962 GCA_964352485.1 uncultured Nannocystaceae bacterium
GGCGGACATGGCAACCTCCCTGGCGGGTTAGACTGCCGTTCAGCATTGCCGGGGCGATCGTGGAGGATACGAGGCCCGGGGTCGAATTTAGTCTTTCAAAGGTGACGAGGTCCTGTTCTTCGAGGCCTAGCTCGCGCCAGTAAACCGACGCTGAATCGACGACCGCCTGAGCAGAGGCAAGGGCAGAAAATATGAGGATCGAAGCAGCTGAAATCATGTAATGCGACCTTTGGTGTCGCGGGAGATTTCAACCTTTCTTGATAAGACTTAGAACGAAAAAGTCCGGCTACCTCTGTCCGGACTTTTTTGGATGGGGGGTTACCCTCCAGCCTCGACGAAAAAATGACGGTTGCGTTACTCATTGTCGGATCAGAGAGGCATAGTATTCACATGGGGCAAAAGGGTTCCCTTTCTCCTCAACGACCCATTGATATAGGTTTCAGGAAAACTGTTCTCTAGAACCCATCGATGGTGCCTCAATTGGGAATGAATATGTATATAGTGATATATTCCCCACAGAACACTCGGGAGGTTAGACTATGAAAACTGTGACAATGTCTTGGTGGCTACTGGCCTTGGTTCTTACCGGCCCGTCTCTTGCGAACCCGACGGTTTCGGTCCTCGATATTGAGGGCGATCTTGGTGAGACAGTATCTATATCCCATCAAATTCGAAAATGATGGAAGAGCGGTTGCTGTTGAATTCGATCTATTTTTACCCGTAGAGCAATTCTCAGAGATTCAGTCTGGCGATTGCTTGACATCGGCATTCCGGGGATTAGGAGGCTGTGCGCAGCTTGCTCCCCCAGATGACAATGTTGTTCGTTTTGTGCTGGCTAGTGCAGAACTTTCACCGCTGCCAAGCGGTTCACTGAGTGAGATCAAAGTAAAAATCTCGGAGAGTGCGGAGCCAGGTCTCTATCCGGTAACCCTCGCTGTCGCGTTTGCCGACGCGGTGACCGAAAAGGGGGAAAAAACTTTTTTGAACGTCAATTCCGGAAGACTACGAGTTTCGAAAACTAACACGGACGAAGAGCTTCGGGTAAACATGAGTTCGAGATTTTTCAGAACAGAGGAATTCATAGATCGCGCACCATCTCAGCCCGCAATATCGGCGCGCAAGGAAACCAATATGAACTTGGCACAGCTCAGGAGAAACCGGGCTAGTTTGAGTTTGAATCTACCCAACGGGGAGCCCGTGCAAATTCAACCCTGGCTGTACAAGGAGACTACAGGCCCGAGACAGCAAGAAAGGGCATTCGATGACCCTACTCGGTACAGCTTTGAGTGGCATGGCTTTGCCGACGGACACATGGTCTCAATGTACGTCATTGAAGGAAAAGTTGTCGGGCGCTTTCAGACCCCAAGCGATAACATTCTCTTGGCAACAGCAGGCGAAAGTGGAGAAGTGGAACTTAAGAAATTTCGACCGGACATCGTCCGTCATCCAGTAGCGTCGAGCAGAAGGTTTACTGATTCTTTGGCGGGAAGCGAGAAGGGCAGCCAAGTTGCTAACTGGATCCCGGGTTGCGCTGGAATGCCCGCCGCGAGCTCGAACAAGGAATTCATTGATGTGCTCTTCTTGTTTACACCTGAGGCGGCGATTGATGACGAGTTATTGACTCTTAGTGCCTTTGCCGCGGTGGCAGACGCTAACAGGACCATTGAAAATAGCGGTATTGATAATGCATTTGTGAGGCTTGCCGGTATCGAACCCGTACCCAACGGACATGGTGAAGATGCCCAAACCGGGTTGGTTGACCACATTGATTTCGTCGCAGGCACACAGAATGGCGCAGTTGACACGACAAATGTCGGTAACCCATCTGTCACCGCATTGCGAGACCAGTACAACGCGGACGTCGTCACGCTTTTGATATCTGACGCTTTTGAAATTATCAACGGTACTCGAATTGAGTTGTGCGGCGTGGCATTTACTCCATTGGTCTATCCGCCTGCAAACCCATTAGACCCCGGAATAGATCCCGGAGCACCGTATGAGCCATTCGCCTACAGTGTAGTCGAGCTCGATTGCGCCATAGGGTTTAAAGACTTCACCCATGAACTGGGACACTTGCTAGGTCTAAATCATGACCCTAGAAACTCAGATACGACTAGACAAAGCGCGCAGGCACCCGACCCCGCTTGCCCCGGAAGCTACGCACACCACGACGGGCGCAACGCGAACACGAACTTTCGGTTTCGCACTGCTGTATCAACATATGTGCAAGGCCCAAACACCGATGGGCCTTTCGCATGTTTGGGAGAGGACCCTGCCAATTGTCCAGGCGTAAGCGTATTCTCAAACCCAGCCTTTGAATGGACCGGACCGACAGGCATACAACTCGCAGGCACTATCCCCGGAGCACCTAGACTAGGAGTAATTGATGGCGTTACCGGAACAACGGCGGATGCAAACAACTGGCTCACGTTTAGGAAAATGGCACCAATAGTTTCGAGATACCGAACCGACCCGAGCGAGCTTTTCCGGGATAGCTTTGAATTTTAGATATTTACCGCTTCTTCACTTACTTGTGGTCACCGAGTGCATAGCGTTCAACAGCCCTTTGCTGATTAGCCAATTCGATGGCGCGGCATCTCTTGCGCCATGCACACCGGGTTTCACTGCAGATGATGGAAGAAGTGCGGCATTTGAGTGCGGTGGCGCGATTCTCTGGAAACGGGAGCTTCCAAGCGATGGCTATATGCTCGTCAGCAGAACCCCTGACGGGTCATTACCTAATCGCGGTAGCGCGGGGCCAATAATTTCTGGGCAAAACGATCAGGTTGTCTACGTATCGATCGCGAATAATATTGTTCTTGACGATTTCAACGACAATCCATCTCTTCCAGATGTTGGAGGGTTTGATGTATTCCTTTTTGACTTGATAACCGATGCCAATCAGCGCATAGGGTTTGATCGCAATGGCTCCGAAGTTCCATTTCCAGGCATTGGTTATGGTGGAATCACACCAGATTTTCAACGCATTTTGCTGGGATCCAGACAAAACCTTGGGTTTCTCAGCGATGCAAACGGCGAGGAGGATGTGTTTTATCAAGACCGGCAATCAGGTCAACTAGAACTCATCAGTCAAAGAAATGACGGAACTACCGGACCAGAGCGCTCGATAGGGTTAGGCATCAGTGATAACGGAGACCGCATTTTCTTTCGATCGGCTAACGCCGGGATTGTCGATGCCGACCAGAATGGAATAGAGGACATTTTTATCTACTGGAGGCTTCAAGACCGGTTTGATTTAGCCGTAACCAGGTTTGATGGACTGCCTTTAGGCGAGTTCGACGGGCGCCTTGTAGACATTGGACGGGTCGGTGGGGCAGGACGGTATTTGACCTTCACGTTTGAAGGCACAGGCCTAGTAGAAGGTGTTTCCTCCAACTTTCCACAAGTCTATACGACCGATATCGAAACGGGCATCACACGGTTGGTGTCGCGCAATCTGGCTGGCGAACCAGCAAATCAAGCAAGTTATGGCCCAGAAGTAAGCATTGACGGTTCGATAGTCGCTTTTTCTTCGGATGCAACCGACCTAATCGACGAAGATGGAAATGGAGTCGGCGACATCTTTGTGAGAGATATGAACCGCGGTCTTACCGTAGCTGTTAGTAGATCAACGGATGGGAATCTTGGCAATGCCCAGTCAGGCGGAGAAAGCGAACAGCGACCGATCGCACTATCTCGCAGCGGTCAATACTTGCAGTTTGCATCTGCCGCGACCAATTTTACTAGCGCCGGTACTAATGGTGTTTTTCAGGTGTACTTCCTCAACGTGTTCTCCACTTTTCCGACCCAGTCAGTTCCAACAGCTGGGGAACCACAGATCGTGCTACTAATTTTGCTTACACTTGGCTCAGGCATCTTTGCATTCCGTCACCCACGCGCTCGCAATTGAGAGCATAGGAAGCATAAGGCCTATGTCCAAGTAGCTGCGGCATCCTGAACGC
>CAYGTG010000889.1:0-846 GCA_964352485.1 uncultured Nannocystaceae bacterium
CAACCGGCGAGATGTCTTGTGTCGTCGTCCACAGCGAGGCGGCGTCGATTCCGGTCCACAGCGGATCCGCGAGTTCGATCAGGCCGACCAGCGACATCATTCGAGTCGGACTGGCGGCCCCCAGATCTTCGATCCACGAGATCTCGACGGCGTCCCCGAGTTCGAGCCCGAGCGTCTTGGCGTCGGTGGTCGACATCACGATTTCGGACTTCCCAGGCTCCGCGAAGCGTCCCACGCTCACGAACGGCTGCACGGCGACACGCCCTTGCTCTGGCAGGTCGATCATCGTCCGCAGGACAAGCCTCGAACCCACACGGACCCCCGCGCGTCCGATTGCGATGTCGTACGCCGCGGTCGCCCCCAACGCCCTCGCCTTGTCCCGCGCAAGCCCATGTTGCGTGTTGGTCGCGTCCAACGTCACCGCCATCACGTCGCCGTAGCTCGCGGCCATGAGTCGCAGCCCCTCGCCTCGTGCCGCGGCCGCGGCACAAAGAACATTGACCTCCGCCTCCGAGGTCGACGCTCGCTCGCTTCGCTGCTCGACGGGCGCCTTGCCACCGCCACGGCAGCCGATGAGCACGAGGCCAGACGTCAGCAGCAACCGTCGCAGAATCCTCTGATCCCTACCACGGGGGCCCTGCGACGACGAGTTCGCGCGGAGGCGCTTAAGTGAAACTAGCTGGGAAAAGCTGGCAGCGGCATCGGCTCAGATGGGCGGAGACGAGTGAGAGGCAACGCGGGCGGTACCCAGCGAAGCCAGGGGGGCGGCGGAGGAGGACTGAACCGGGCGCGCCGAGGGCCGGATGGGCGTCTGAGGGACGCTCGAGGAGTTCCGTGGTGGGGCAA
>CAYGTG010000889.1:856-3950 GCA_964352485.1 uncultured Nannocystaceae bacterium
GTACCGGCCGCGTCCGGTCCATCCGTACCGAGCCGTCATGACGACGAGCATTGGGGCCAAGAGTAGCCCCGAGTGTTTGCAGAGGATCGCGGCAGCCAAGCCGAGAGGCACCCCGATCCAGGTCGCGCCCGGAGCCCCTCGCTTCAGGTGCCGCGCCAGCTCCCCGACGGCGATGAAGCACGCCACCGCGCATGGCAGGTCGGTGGATACATGCCGCGCGTGTGCGAGGAGGCCATCGGCCAGTTCGGCGACGAGGCCTTGATGGAAGTCGCCGGCCAGGTCAAGGAGCGGCTCGGCCGCGTCCTCGAGTCGCAGGGCTGAGACCTACGGGCAGCGCAGAGTCTCCGCCTCCGTCGCGCCCGCGGTGGCGTCCTCCTGCCGCTTCGCAAACGCCTTGGCCTCCTCGTCGCTGGTCACCGGCTGCTCGGGAATCGTCTCGACCTCGTCGCCCTTCGTGTCGAAGAAGACCCGCGGCGGGTGACTGCAGACCGCGAAGTCGCCATCGAACCGATACCTCGCGACCTTCCCCTCCGCATCCCTTAGTACGGTGATGCGCGCGAACTTCCCGACGCAGGGCCCCGCACAGACCTTCGCGATGACCGCCTCATCATAGTCCGGCTTCGCCTCCTCCGCCGGCTCCTGGGTCCCACTCCCGGCGCAGCCAAGCAGCCCACAAAACCCGAGAAGCGCGAGACGGTCCCACATGACCCGAGGATACCCCTGCGCTCGTCGTGGGCCGAAGAGTCGCTAGGCTCCCCGCATGCTCGTGCTCGCGCTCGCGCTGGCCCTCGCGCCGCCACCTCCACCCGATGCGCTCGCGCGACGACACCAGCGCACCCAGTTGGTGGGGATGGGGGTGCTCAGCGGCTATGCCGTGGCGAACATCGGCTGGGGTGTCTCCTCGGCGCTGCGCACCGACGGGGTCACCCAGCACGTACACGAGATGAACGCGGCATGGAACGGCGTGAACCTCACCGTCGGCGTGATCGGTCTCGTCCGCAACCGACGACCTCCCCCGACTGCGCACGCCCTGTACGAACATCGACGGACCCAGGCGATCTTCGCCGTCAACGCCGGCCTGGACGTGCTCTACATCGCGGCCGGCTCGGCGATGTGGTGCGCGGCCGAATCCGCCGGCAGTCAGCAAAGCCGCGTCGAGGGGTATGGCCGGTCGATCGTGTTACAAGGCGCCTTCTTGTTCGCCTTCGACCTGTCGATGCTCCTCGCCCACGCTCGGGCGCTTGAGGGTCCCGCGTTGCGGCCGTCGCTGGGCCCGCGGGGCGTGAGCGTCAGCGGACGCTTCTGACGGACGGGATCGTCTCGCGCTGATCGTCAGTCCGACGCGCGAAGAGATCCGCAGAGGCCTCGTCCTCCGGCGCGTCCGGAGTCACGGGGAGCCACCTCTTCGACAGAGTCCGCCAGTTCGCGCTCGAGCAGCTCTGCCTCAGTCGTACACCGAGTTGATGCCTTTGGCACGCTACCCGCTGGGCGAGCTTGGCTCGACCGAAGAGACGATCCGAGCGAGCGCGTCGAGCAGCGCCCGTGTCGGCTCGGACCGGGCCGCGCGGAACTCCCGTCGGGTGCGAGTGGTGATCAGCTCGTGTTCGAGCGGAGGGATGCTCCGCGAAGGCGGGACTGGCACCTCGGCGTCGACATCCGCGACGTGCTGCCGAAGCTCGAACAGGGTGCCCGACTGGACGCAGCCACTGGCGGCCCACGCTTCGGCCGTGGTGGTGCCGAAGGGCATGCGCCGAACCTCGAGCGCGCCGTTGTCGAACACGGTGACCTCCTGAACGTGCCCTTCCTCCGGGCGACGCGTCGTGTGGACGAGCAGGGGGCTCACCACCCGGTGCGCCAGCTTGGAGAACGGATCGATGCCGGTCTCGGCCGCCTCGACCCGCAGCCCGTCCACGACGGCGTAGGCCTCGGCGATCGCGACGGAACCGGACCCGTCCAAGACGTCGACGCTGTGATCCCGCACCGGCACATAGAGCTTGGCCACTGGGGACGCCGCAGGAGCGCGGGCCTCCCCGAACGCCGGCTCCTCGAACAGCCGCATCAGCTTCAGCACATCGTTGAACGACGCGTCCGAGAACCGAAATTCTCGCCGGACCCGGCCATGCGCCCGATAGTCGACCGCCCCTGAGGCGTACACGGTCAGCGATGCGTCTTCGCCGGGCCAATGCCCAAACGCCAGCAGCTTCTCGCCGGGAAGCAGACCCAGCCGGAGCTGTGGGAGCGCCGAGGCGTCGTCCCTCCCGGTCGGGGTACAGGCGAGGGCTCCCATACCGAACAACACCGTCCGTCGACGCAACACTGTCGTTGAGACACGGAGCACGCGGTTTTGTTCCCACAGACGCGGCTTGCCTGGCTCCCTCGGAGATCCCGCAGGACAAATAGAGGTGCCCTTAAGGGCTGGGGTATGGGACGAGGCGGACCGGCGCGCCGTCGCCCACGACAACACGAACCCGACCGCGCCCCGCCGCGAACCGTACGCCCGCAACAAACACCAGTCCCAACCCGACGAAGAACACCGTGAGAAACGACCAGCCCAGGGTGACGCCAACCGCGATGAGGCAGCCCAAGAACCCGATGCCCAGCACCGCTCCCATGGCGTAGGAGCCCGACCAAAACGTGCGCTGCAACGAGGCCATGTCCGCACACTACCGCAGCCCTGCCCCAGGCATTCCGACCAGATCCGAAGGAGACCGCTCCCGATGGGCACAGTCGGCCCAGGAACGTTCCAGCGTCGTCTACACTACGAGCGCGTGTCGACTTCTGCCGGTGCCCAAGGAAGAACGAGTCTCGACCAAGTGGTCCTGCCATCGCGCGGGGGCGCGAGCGCGGTGGGGTTCGCGGCAGGATTGGGCGCACTCGTCAGCGGGCTCTTTGCCAGCATCGTCCTGATCGCTGCCGTCACCGGCGAAGTGGAGTCCTGGATGTGGCTGACCGCGAGTCTCTTCGGTCCGATGACCATCGTGCTCGGCCAAGCCGCAGGAGCGCTGCTCTTCTACGGAGCATCGGGACGCCGCGTGCAGTTACTCACACGAACCGCCGCTCAGTTGCTCTTCCTGGTCGCCGGCGCCGCCGTGAT
>CAYGTG010000890.1:0-3947 GCA_964352485.1 uncultured Nannocystaceae bacterium
AAGTATGCATGATAATGTAGGCACAGGATTACGCCACTATGACGGGGGCGGTAACCTGTTCTTGAATTTAGATGCCTATCGCAACTGGGATAATGTATCTGAGCAAGGCATTGGTGATAACAACGATGGATTTGGTATTCATCCCCGCGAAGGAAGTGGGGTAAATGTAATCAAGGGATCCAGGGCCTGGTTTAACAGCGACGACGGGTTTGACATTATTCGAGCCGATGCCCCCGTGGTCATTGATAGCAGCTGGGCATTTTACAATGGTTTCTCTTCGACCTTTCAACCGCTGGGAGATGGTAATGGATTTAAAGCAGGTGGACACGCGTTTGATACAGAAGACAGATTGCCGGCAGTCATCCCCCGGCATACCATTCGCTTCAGCGTTGCTGTGCGTAATAAAGCCAATGGCTTCTATGCAAATCATCACCTGGGCGGCAATGACTGGTACAACAATACGGGGTATAGAAACAGCGCCAAAGATTTTAATATGCTAAACCGCCCCACCCGCGCCGATGCAAGTAATATAGATGGCCCCGGCTATGATCATGTACTCAAGAATAATGTGGCAGCCGCCCAGTTTGGTGATGGCACATCCAATATCGTTGATTCACTGAATACGCAGGAAACGAATACGTGGACGCTGGGCATAAGCATTATTTCAGATGATTTTGCAAGTGTTGATCTGGAGCAACTCACAGCCCCACGCAAGGCAGATGGGAGTTTGCCAGACATCGATCTTTTTCGGCCGGCACCTGGATCTGCCATCATCGATGCCGGGGTTGATATTGGTTTTCCCTTTCTAGGCGGAACCCCCGACCTCGGTGCGTTTGAATTTGATCCTGCTACAGGTACAAGCGTAACCCCTGAAGATCAATATGTACCAGATAAATCAATCCTGTTCCCCAATTACCCAAACCCTTTTAACCCTGAAACAGCCATTCGGTATGCATTAACTGAACCAGGAAATGTTACCCTGTCCATCTATAACATGCTTGGCCAAAAGGTGCGCACCCTTGTTGGGAAGAACCAGAACGCGGGAGCATTTACTGTTCAGTGGAATGGTAAAGATGACGCCTCAAAACAAGTTGCTTCGGGCATTTATGTATATCAGTTGATGACATCCAATACTTCGGGTACACACACGCAGCAAAAGCAGATGATTCTTCTGAAGTGAGGCGATTCGCCCCTGGGAAAGCATCCAATACCCCCATCCCAATAGTCAAGACCGCCCCAAAGGGGCATAATACGCCACCCAGGGGCATCGCCCCTGGGAAAGCATCCAAACACCTCTAGCCCTGAAAGGGCGATTCATCTATAAAGAATCAATTAGCACGCCCTTTCAGGGCTGGTAGAACGGTGGGTATATTCGCGCCCCGGACGATGTCCGGGGCTCAAGTAAAAATGCCCCTTTGGGGCGACGTGGGCCCAATGACATCCGTGTATCTTATTGACGTGCATGCATTACGCAATGATTGTCTTGCATGAGTCTGCTCAACCAGCGCTAATTTCACTAGCCGGCTTTTTTCGCTTCTCCATCCACAACAAAAGCGCCGGCAAAAAGACCAGTGCAGCGACCAGCGTCATACCGATACCCAGTACTGCCATGTTTCCGATGGAACGTATCCCGGGATGCATGGAGAACATCAGGCCGGCGAATCCAATCATGGTGGTTACAGCACTCATCAGCACGTGCTCGCCTGTGGAACGGAGTACGCGCCGCACCGAACCGGGACCTTCCTCCAGGTACCGGTGAACGAGGTGGATCCCGCTGTCATCGCCAATGCCCAATACCGTGGGTAACACCACGAGGTTATAGAAGGTAAGCTTAAGCCCGAATACGGTCATCAAACCGAACATCCAAAGGAAACTGGAAGCCAACGGCAGCAGAGCCAACAACACCCACCGGGCTTTACGCAGAATGACCATTTTGAACGCTACAATGAGCAGCAATGTGAGCGCGATAATCAGTGGTGTTTCATCGATCATTAACCGCAACATATCTGCGGCAACGATGGAGGTTGATGCCGTGTGGTACCGGCTACCAGACGGTGTGGTAATGGTACCGACGTCTTCGGCAAACGCCATCGAATGACGGCCATCGGAAAGTGTAGCGTTGGGATAAATGATCACCAATTGCCCCAGGCCACCGCTTTTCGTGGTAAAGGGGCGTTTTACATAATCGGGAAGCTGATCAATCGCTATGTGGGATATAGTCGATGCAGCCTGCCGGAGCCGGTCCAGGCCTTCATCATTTTCCATTTTCAGGAAAGAATCGTCAAGGAGCTCACGTATGTGGGCGATTTGGGCCAGCTTGGCATTTTGGGCCGCTTCGTTCATAGGAAAACGATCCGACAACACCTCAACAGCATCGATCGTTGGCGTCAGGGTATCTTGTTTGGCATAAGATCGAACGGTCTCGGCAACTTCATGTGCTTCTTCAGGACTTCCCGTTAACACATAGGTCGCTGTCCGGGTACGCTGGTCGTTATATACCTTCCGCCATTTTTTCTTGATTTCCTCGTAGTGCTCCAGGCGAGGCGACAACACACCAAAATCGTATTCGAAGGCCACGTCTTTCAAGGCAAACAGAGAAACCCCAAGCGCTGCAAAACACAGCCACAGCACCACGCTTGAAACACCCACTCGTCTTTCATGCTGCGGAATAACCACGGGATTCAGGTTTTTGTCGTTCGTTGCTGGCCGGCTTGCTGACGTAAGTTTCAACAAACGAATCCGCTCAAACAAAGACAGCAACGCCGGCACCATTATCAGCATAGTCAACAAAGCAAACATCGTACCCATGCCAGCGGTGAAACCAAACTGGCTAAACCCTTGAAAATCTGCCAGCATAAGGATGTAGAACGCTGCAGCTGTTGTAATGGCAACAACGGCAATCGCCTGGCCCGTTGTCATGAAAGTCTGTACAATGGCATCCTCAACGGAACGCCCTTCCCCTCTTTCTTCAGTGTATCTCGCATAAAAGTGTATGCCAAAATCAATACCCAGACCAAACAACACAAGACCGAGTGTCGATGTCATGATGTTAAGTGATCCGTAGGTCCAATAGACCACACCAAAGGTCCATAAGAGACTCATAAGCAATGGCAGCCCCAAAATGAGCACGGTGACTGGCATACGGGCAACTTCAGACAAGAACACAGAAAATGACCAGTGTTTACCCATACGCGCCTGATAACTTTTGTATAGAAAATAGAGAGACACCAACAAAAGTAACGTCAGCACGCCGGCACCGAACGAACTGGTTACATCGTTTGTGATTGCCGTGACTTCTATGAGTTGCCGAAGTAAACGGCCTCCAAGCGTAACTTCCATTTCAGCGTTAAAGCGAGCCGGCTCAAGGGCCTCTACTTCTACCTGAAGCGCATCAAATGCATTTTCAATAAAGTTAAGATTGGCTTGCGAGCCGGCGGGGTAAAATCGAACAGCCATTGTCAATGAGTCGTCTGAAATCGGATACTCCTTGCTAACCAGCTGGTCATACAGCTCTTGCAATTGCACCACCGTCGAGTCTTCGAACGCCTCTTCGTCATCTTCCAGGTCGAAATAAAAGGGATTGGCTTCCAGTTTTGCCTGTTCGATCTCATCCTGAAGAAACTTCGTGAGGGAGTCCAGTTCTTCCGGAGTTGCCAGGTACAGCGCATTGTTTTTGAGAAATTCGACTTCGCGTCGGTAGTCGGCCTCTCTGAACATCAGGTTGCCGGCGTCATCACGTAGCGCCAGCACAATCGGGATGAGTGCTTCAGCAAAGCGCTGATTATCAATAAATGAGGGGCTTTCGATAATGACGGTCGCTTCGTTTTCTCCGCCTACTTCTTCCTGCAACGCCGTGATGGCCTGCACGCTGGGGTACTCTTCAGGGATGAGATTTGCAAAATCACTGTCAATGTAGAGTTGAGAAGCTGCAAAGCCGGTGCCTATAC
>CAYGTG010000891.1:0-3935 GCA_964352485.1 uncultured Nannocystaceae bacterium
CCACGGAGCAGCTGGCTGGGGAGCTCGTTTTCAGTACGCTGCAGCGTCTGCACGCGGACCCCGCCGAGTGTGCCCTTGACGAAGGCGAGTCGCCCGAGGATGGCGTCGCGGCCTGCGTCCAGCTTGGGCTATCCGGGCTTGGCCCGGGGCCCGTGCGCACCCAGCCCTGTGCTGTCGAACCGATGCTTGTCTCGGGCTTCGGCATGCAGCTTCATGCCGCCGTCTGTGTCGATGGCCGCGACCGAAAGCGGCTCGAACGCGTCTGTCGCTATCTGCTGCGTCCCCCGTTTGCGCTCGGCGCAGTACAGCGCACCGCCGACGGACAGGTCCGGGTCCACTTCAAGAAGCCCAGCCGAAATGGAGCCACCTATGCCCAGATGAGCCCCGAGCGGTTCCTGGCTCGGCTGTGTGCCTTGGTCCCTCCGCCCGGTGCCCACACCGTTCGCTACTACGGCGTTCTTGCGCCCCGGCACGCTCTGCGCGCTCGCGTCGTCCCCACGCCCGAGGCCTCCGACACCGAGCCCAAGCAGCTCTCGTTGTTTGTCCCGCAAGGCCAACTCGAGCTGGCGGCCAACACCGGGCCCGCCCTCGACAAACAGCTGCTCGATGTCGCCCCCCATCGCCTCTCGTGGATGAGCCTGCTCGCCCGGGTCTTCGGTATCGACGTCTCCGTTTGCCAGCGCTGCCAGGGCCCGATGCGGGTGGTCCGTGCCGTGACCTCCCCCGATGAAATCGCCGAAGCCCTGCATGCAGCTCGGCCCCCACCGCGACCCTCACCTCCCGGACAACTCATGTTGTTTCTGGCCTGAGCTCTCTGTTTCTGGCTTGAGCTCTGGCCCCCATCACGCCCTCGCTCATCGCGAGCGCGGCGGCATCCGTACGCCCATGGGCACACCACGCAACTCCTCGAGCTTCCCTCACACGCCCATCCGGCCCTCAGGCGCGCCCCTTCAGTCCTCATCGGCCCCACCCCTGACTCCGCTCGGCACCTCCCGCGTTGCCTGTCACTCCTCTCCGCCCATCTGCGCCGATCCCGCTCCCAGCTTTTACCAGCTAGTTTCACCTAAGCGCTGCGCCGATCCCGCTCCCAGCTTTTACCAGCTAGTTTCACCTAAGCGCTGGTGACAGAGTCTTGCCGACAGCGCGTTCGGTGGGCAGGCTGTTGCAGCTGAATTAAGGTTGGTTGGTCGCGCGAGGGAGAGATATGGGAGAAGACGAACTCGTGCTGCAACCGGGGTCCATCGTCGCCGTCATCGGCCGGCGAGCCGATAACCACGGAATCCTCAAGGCGAAGGAGAGCACGCCCGACGCTGCGTGGCTGGCGATTCAGCGCGACGCTCGGTGGCGCGAGCATGCGGACGGAAAATGGTGGTCAGTGTTGGCGCTATCGGGTGGTGGATGGTTGGTGCCGGAGACCTGCCTACGACCCGTCCGCCCGCCCACTCGCGAGGACGTTTCGCACGCACTTGAGCACGCGAATGATGCGGGAAAACGTGAGATCGTACGACTCTGTCCAGAGATCGCGTCCGAACTCCTTCGGTCGATGGGTGTCTCAGACGCACAGCTGCAGCGCCTCTTCTCCAAATCGTTCATCAGCGGATCGCAGGCGCCGCGAACATCGCCACCCAAGAAGCCGTTGGGTGGCTGAGAAGGTAGGCCTCCGCCGGTGACATCGATTCTAGCGATCTCAAACGGGTGTGGTCTGAACCTGCGGTTGACCCGCCCCGTCGATGGTCGGAAGCGTCCTGGACCGCCTGAACGGCATGCCGCCGGGGTAACCGAGGCCATCAACAACGTGCACTGGGTGTCAGTGCCCTCTCGCAGCGCTGGTCCAGCCCGGAACGTGTACGCTCTGGGGCGTAGACCTCGGCACGTTCAGAACGGGGCGACGTGATACCACGCGCTCCACATGGGCCTGAAGCTGTGGTAGTCGAGCCGAATGCGCACCCGGGTGCCGTCGAGCGGCCCACACATGAGCCGAGGCCACCACGTCCGATGTGCCGTCGTACTCGCAGTGATCGTGGGGGGTTGCGGCCAAAACCCGCGACGTGAGGGGGGCGGAGTTGCTGCGGTCGACCACTCCAGCGCGGCTGCACGGTCAGAGGCTGCGGACGATGAAGTTACGCGGACTTCCAAAGACCCAGGAGCAAAGGCTTCGCCGCGAAACCTGCTCGACCAAGGGCGTGATCTCAACGCCCGCGGTCAGTGGGCAGAGGCCATGCTCCCGCTGCAGGATGCGATTGCGCAGGTCGAATCCGCCACGCCGGTCAATCAGGATCTTCGATGCGACGTACGTTATGAGCTTGGCGTGGCGTACGCTGGAGAGCGTCGAAACGAACCGGCGATCGAGGCGTTCGCGACCTGTGGGGACTTCGAGCAGGGGTTCTTGGTGGCGCAGTGCCAACGCTGCGGGGATTCCCTGCGCGTCCCCTTCGCGTGCAAGAGCCGCGGGGTCTGCCCGTCGTGCATGGGCCGGCGCGCGTTTAAGCGAAATGAAATGGGAAAAGGCAGGGGCTGAGGAGTACGGCGGGCCGCCAGCGAGCGCGGTCGTTGTGCAGCGGGCCAGCGGCCGGGTGTGGATTTGGGCGTGAGGGCATTGAGCTGCTCGCAGCTTCTGTAGACGGGCAGGACAAGCAGAAGGCGTTGAGCGAGAAGCTCGGTTTGGGTTTCGGGCTTCTCTCGGCCGATCTTGAACTCTTCCAGAGTCAATACGGTGTCGCATCGGGGAAACGCAAGGGGACGGGGTACCTGCAGCCGGCGGTATTCGTGTTCTCTGGTCTCGACAAGGTGTTTGAGTGGCTGCACGCCCCACGACTATTGAACATGGGAGGAGCCACGGGTCGTATGGCTCCTGAGGACGTGCTTCAAGTGGCGCTCGACGCCAAGTCGAAATTGCAGCCGAAGCCGTCTTGAGCGGACCCGAGAGGCCCACGTCGGATTCTTCTGCGATCAGCCGGCGGCGTCGGTGCGGCCTCGGCCTTGGTCATCGGAGCCATCGCGCTTTCGACCGCGATCGCGATCGTGATGGGTTGACTCGGGCCGTGGCTCTGACACCGCAGTGTTGCGAAAACACCACGGTCCTCAGTCCTACGCGGCAGCCAACTTCGCGAGATCGTGAGCGGAACGGCTCGTGCACCAGGACGGGGTATGCGTGCTTGGTGGTGCTTGGTGGTGATGGTGGTGGTCGGGATCCCGCGAGAGGGCAGAGCGGGCGACCGGCTCGACGCGGCGCGGCAGCAGACGCAGTCATCTGCGGGCGCCGTTGGTGGCGATGGTGGGTTCTTGGAAGCGCTCGGAGCACTCGCGACGGCGCTCGGCGACGACGATGACGACGCGCCTGACCAACGTCCCAAGCGCGACCCGCACCCGGTTCGGATCTTGCCATCGGCCCCGCCGCGCAGCTACGGTTTCCTGGCGTACCCATACGCGCAGCGACGTCCGGGGTTCATGGTGCACACCGAGCCCGGCGCCGAACTTCCGGCCTACGCCCGAGAGTTCGCTCTTCGCATCGCGACGGAAGGAGCGTTCCTCTACGACGACGTTTGGCGGGCGGGCTCGAGCCTGTCCGTCCTGCTGCCAAACTTCTATGCGCGGTTTGGCTACAACCTCATGCTCGAGGGCCCGACGCCCCGGCTCGACGGAGACATCGAGATCGAGGGGAACGTTCGCGATCGCCTGCATTTTGCCCGGGTCGAGTTCGGTCCTCAGTTTGCCCCGGAGGAGATGTTCGCCGCTCGGGTCGGCCTCGTAGGAACGCTCATGGCCGACGATCGGCGCTCGCTCCCGGACGAAATTTCGATGACGCCCGGCGTGGGTGTCGCGCTGGAACTCGAGGTGTACCCGGTGCGCCCGCTGGTGGTCACGGCTCGGGGGGCGTTGTCCAAGCTGGGCGGGGCGCCGATGCTGGAGGCGCGACTCACGGCCGGGGTGATGAT
>CAYGTG010000892.1:0-3933 GCA_964352485.1 uncultured Nannocystaceae bacterium
TGGAGCACGATCTCTATCAACCGCACAACATGTACATCGTGGCGGCCGCCACGATCGACTTGATGGCATCGCCGGGGTTTGAGACCCGCGAGTTGGGCACGTTACGCGCCGCCGTCAACCATGCTCAAGTTCTCGGTCGGATCGCGAACATGGCCACCACGTGGCAGCGCGAACTGCTGGCAGGGGACTTCAGCAGCGGCTTGTTCTGCCTGGGCCTGGAACGCGGCGTTTTTGACTTGGAGGCGCTGGCTGACCCGATCGCCAACGACATCGAGGGGCGGATCCTCGCGTCCGGTCTGGAGCAGGAGCTACTCGATCTGTGGGCAGGGCATCGGGAGGAGCTCGGCAGCCTGACCGGGAAGACGCAGTCCGTCGACCTTGGCGAATATGCGCGAGGGCAGGACCGCGTGCTCAAGCTCTATTTGGGCTGTTGGGGCCTCGTTTAGACCGCTCGCGCCGGCGCGTCGACAAGCCACGAGTCGGCGGAGACGCGGTCCGAGAACCCTCGGACGGGCCTCTTTTGCAGCATCAAGACCGTTGCGATTGCGAAGCGGACGCGGGCCAAGTGAGTCACGACCGCGATCCGACCCAGCTCATCGTGCTCGGCGGAGAACTTGCCATGCGGAGGAACGATCGAACGATCGTAGGAGGTCATGTCCAGCATGTCGTAGAGCATGTGGATCGGGCCGGTCCGGCTCTTCAACATGGCGGACAAAGCATCGAAGTAGACCAGCGCATCCAGGCTGATGTGGCCCGTCCATCGGATCTCGATGACGGTGGGATGGGCCCATCGCAGCTCGATGGTGGACGTCCCATCGGCGCTGTGCCACGCCGGCTCGAATGCGTCCGAAATCATCGCGTCTGTGATGGTAGCGCAACGTACGCGTTTTGCACCCCATGAAAGCGCGCAGGAGAGGGATTTCCTCGCTCACTGCCACTGATCTTGCCGCGGAGGATCGGCGGCAGGTTCGCGAATGTGCGGGATGATGTGCTCCGATCAGCACCGATCCCCCACTCCCGAGTGCGGATGAGCTCGTCGTCCGCCGGACTCCGAGGATTCGCGCGTGTTCTGAACCCAAGCGGGCTCACACAACGGTCACGATCTCCAAGAGTCACCCGTTCTTTTAAACTCAGAACCCCACTTCCCTACCTTCCACCTGGGCGCTGCGCCAGAGGGAAGAACATTGACAAACAAGAGCACGGGTATGGGAGAGGGGGCGGGTCGGTGGCTGCTCGGATTGCTGCTTGTTGTGGGCGCGTGCGAGGACGAGGCCGGCCCGGAAGCCTGGATGCCGACCACGGGCGCACAATCGAGCACGTCCGGGGCCCAGACGACGACGGGGACCACCAGCGATATCGAGCCCCAGAGCACCGGGGAGGGCACCACGGGTACCACCGGCGGCGTCCAGACCGGAACTGGACCGGGGCCAGGATCGGAGGCTGGCTCGGAGACCGAGATCGGGAGCTCCGAGGGTCCAGGTCTCAGGCCGGACGTGCCGCCGCTGGAGGATCCGCTTCCTCAGGGTTTCCAGCTTCCGTTCGAGTGCGGGCAAGGCTGGCGCCTGGATAGCTGGGCACACGCCCCAGCGGTGGACATGGTGCGCGAGCCGGACCAGTTCGGCACCGATGGCGCCACACTCCTGGCCCCCGCTCCCGGCATCGTCAACCGATCCGAGTTCCACCAGAACGCCGGCAACCTGATTCAGATCAATCACGGCGAAGGCTGGTTCACCACCTCGGTGCACCTCCAGTCGCGTGCGGTCGAGATCGGAGACACCGTGGAGCGCGGACAGGTGATCGGCGCCGTCGGTGCCACGGGTCCCACTTCCAACGGCCACCCGCACCTGCACTTTGAGCTGGGCTTCGACGCCGACGGCAGCGGCTCGGCGAGTTGGGGGGTCACCGATTCAGAACGTGTGAACCCCTGGTTCGATGGCGTGGAATACGGGCAGGAGAACGGGCTCACCTGGAGAGACGTCGTCAGCGCCAACTGCCCGTGATGCCGCTCGGCCCAGGACGTGCCGGCGCTCCTGCTGGGGCTCAGCTCCCGAACCCCGACAGGCTACGCCCGAAAACAGCGTTCGTTCGCCCCGGCTGGCCCTTCCCCGGGAAGAGGAATCAGAACGCCGCCGCTCGCCACTAACGGGATGAGACGCCAAGTCATGTCCTGCCTGCCTCCATCGTTCTGCACTGTCCTCCTCGCGTTGGCCACCGTCGCCGCTCCCGGCTGCACGCACTTCGCCAACATCACAGAAGTGCCGAGCACCGACGGCACCCCCACCTACGTCAGCAGCCGTGCTTGGGACGACGGCACGCCGCGGACGGTCATCACCGAGCGCGTGTTCGAGCGCCCCGAGGCGCCGTGCGACCTGCTCGAGGTGGAGCGCGAGTTCTTCGACCAGCGCGGCGCGCTCGAGTACCGTCAGACCGACCTCGAGACCTGCGGCGTGGTGATGTCTCGTGTGACCGAGGACTACGATGTCCGGGGTGGGCAGGTCGTGCGGATGGTGCAGGAGGACTCGGACCGGGACGGGATGTTCGAGGTGGAGCGAGTCGTGTCCGGGTCGGATGGGGCGGATCAGCTGGCGTCGCTGCTGGGGTCCTCCGCCTCTCGATGAGCGCGCCAGTTCGGCGAGGCTCGGCGTGTTGCGGACGTCCGCCAGCGCTTCCTCGGCCGTGAACACCCGGCTGCGGTGAAGCATTGCCCGCACCGCTTCTCGGGTCCGACCCGGGGTCGCTTCACTACGTGTGGGTGGCCAAGCGCCGCCGCTGAGCGAGGTCAGTCCTGAGTCACACAAGCGCACAGCAGGTGGTGCAGCTGGACGCAGGGGTTGATTCCTTCGAGCACCATCCCTGCCCCTGAGGAGTCGAAGGTCCGCGTTTGACCCGTGGCCTCGACCGCGCTCATCCAGCCGCCGCAGTCGGGTTGATTGACCTCTGGGGGCGTCCACCAGAACTGGGGAGTCATGTCCCCGCCGAGGTGATCGGTGACCCGGGGCCCAAAACCAGCTTCGACGTTGCCGTCGAGTAGCTCGCCAAACGAGTCCGCCACGGTTTCGAAGTCCGGGGCGAGCAGTGGGACCCCGTCGAGTCCGGGTGTCGTCGCGACCACATCTTCGAAGCTGACACCCGCAGGCGCGATGACGCCGAGCATCGGGTCGCAGCTGAGCCCGAAGTCGGCGTCCTCGGATGTCGCCGCGCAGAGATCTGCGCTGGCGGTGGCGAGCGAGGTGCCCGACGAGAAGTTTCCTTGGATGGGGATGGACGCGAAGACGATGACTGAGAGCGGGGGTTGGACGGGAGTTGTATCTGTCCCGGTGTCGCCGGAGCCTACGCCGGTGTCGTCAGGGGCGAGGCTCGTCGAGGCGTCGTGTCCGGTCTCGGTCGCAGGCGGCCCGCCGGTGAGCGGCGTCGTCGTACTCTGCGGACCCTGGGTCGTCTCGTCCGTGGTGTCGACCCCGCTGTCTTCCGCTTTGGGTCCAGTGGTCCGGTCTGGCCCCGATGTGACGCTCGCACCCGAGGTACCGCCGTCGCCGTCTGCGTAGACCGGATTCAAGGCGACGCAGCCCGTCGAAATCGCGAAACCCAGCAGCGGCCAGCGAGCGCCCATGTTGGGAAGCGTAGCAGCGTCCGCGGAGAATCAAGCCTCGTATCGAAGACGGGGAGGCTTACCTCGCGATGGAGCTGGTCGAGGGGAAGGACCTCGGCCACTGGCTCGCGGACCACGGCGACGCGTCAGGGCCCCGCTTCCACGAAGCCGCGTTCGCGCTCTAGCGCTGCGGGAGCTACCGGATTTTGGGGGTCTGGGCCGTGCCCTTGGGCATGCGCTTGGTGCTGGGCGGCATCACTTTTCCCGGACCGGGCTTCATGGCGGGGTTGATGAGCCCCTTGGGCTTCTGAATCATGTCGGGGGCGACGATCATGTCGGGGGCG
>CAYGTG010000893.1:0-492 GCA_964352485.1 uncultured Nannocystaceae bacterium
CGATCATCGCATCGTGCAGGGCTTCGCGGGCGTCGTGCGTCGAGGGCCCGAACAGCTTCACGTATGCCGGAAGAATGCCGTTGAGCAGCTTGGTCTCGAGCAGCAGCTCGAAGCTCCGGCGAGCCGAGCCATCGCGCAGGAGCTTGTAGACCTCCTCGAGCAGACGGGCGCGCGAGGACTTTTCGATGTCGGGCGCGACGTCCAGCAACGACCGCCAGGTCTCGAGCTCGAAGTCGAAATCGAGTCGGGCCGCAAACTTCACCGCGCGAATCATGCGGACCGGGTCTTCGCGGAATCGGACCTCGGGCTCTCCGATGGTGCGGATGAGACCTTCATCGAGGTCCCGCATGCCGTCCACAAAGTCGACGACGTTGCGCGCATCGACGTCGAAGAACAAGCCGTTCACCGTGAAGTCGCGGCGCATCGCGTCGTCTTCGACGCTGCCCCATTCGTTGTCGGTGCGGATGAGGAGGTCCTCCCCCTCGGTGGCCT
>CAYGTG010000893.1:502-3930 GCA_964352485.1 uncultured Nannocystaceae bacterium
CTCGCGGCGCGCTGCGGAACGTGCTGGTCTCGATGATCTTCGGACCAAAGAACACGTGCGCGAGCTTGAAGCGACGACCGATGATCCGGCTGTTGCGGAAGAGTCGGCGGATGGACTCGGGCGTGGCGCTGGTGGCCACATCGAAGTCGTTCGGTTGTCGACCTAAGTAGATGTCTCGAACGCAGCCTCCGACGAGGTAGGCTTCGTGGCCGGCGCCGAGGAGTCGACGCACGACCTTGAGGGCGTCCATGTCGCATCGGCGCAGGAACCCATCGAAACCTTTTCTGGCCGCTGCCTGGCTGTCGGGCATATCGCGACGTCCGTCTACCACAGGCGGGGGACTCGTTGAAAGACGCGTGATTTCAGGAACCTATCGTTTGAGGATTCGGATCGGGTTTGCGTTGGGGTCTCGGGGTGCTAATTCAGTGTTCAGTGTACTGAACATGGGTGGAGCATTCGACCAGGGCCTCGTGCCCCTCGCGCTGTGCGTCGTTCGTGGGTTCTCCACCTGCGACGGTGAGGGCGTCGTGCTCGGGCTTCGGTCCCCAAGTGCTCGATACTCTGGGTCTTTTTCTCGTGCTCCTGCGTCCCGGTCTCGTGGCGAGGCGCGGGTCGAGGCGCGGGTCGAGGCGCGGGTCGAGGCGCGGGTCGAGGCGCGGGTCGAGGAAGGCTCAGCGGCCCGTGGACTCGCGGTGTTGCTGGCAGAGCGGGAGGCCGATGGCCATCGCGACGTTGCCGTGGTCCTCGAGCTGCATGGAGCAGGAGATCTCCATTGGGTGGCCGAGGCGATCTCCTGGCTGACGGGTCACGGACGAAAAACGATCGTTCGCACGGACCGCGCGCTCCCGCGCAGTGCGGTCGAAGCCGCCCGGGATGGGCGGGCGGTCGTGCAGCTTCGGGTCGCGAGCTTCGACCCTCGAATCCAGGCTGCGCTGCTGGGCCCGGCGGCCGACACCGCTGCACGCCTCCTCCTCAGCGCCCAACACCTTCGGGCGCAGTCGGTTCGGTTTGCAGTGCTGCTCGCCCCGTTGATGCCGGTCGTGCACCGCGACGAGGTTCTCGAATCGCTCATCCGCAACATCTGTGCGGCCGATGTCAGCGACCTCGCGTTCGCGGTGGGCGGGTGGTCTGCGGCGCGTCATCAAGCCGTCGGGCCGTCGCTCCCGGCAGGTGGGGCCACCGCGCTCGCCCGAGCGTACGGCGTGTTCGAGCCCGAAAGCGCGGTCGGAAAGCTCCGTCTGGGTGTCCGCGACGCCACGCTGCTCGAACGCCAAGCCCGGCGTATTGCAGAACACGCCGGGCTTCGGGTCGGTGGCTGCGGTTGCGACGCGCAGTGCAACCAGGGGTCTGGACCGCTTGAGCCGTTCCGCTCGCTCCTGGCCCGAGACCTGTTTGGCTCGCCCGCGGCCCTTGCGGACGTGGGCTGAGCGAGTCGGCCGGATCTGGCTCCTGCACCCAACCGGGCTCGGACGACCGGCCGGCAAAGGTTGAGTGGACTCGGTTGGCGGGACCGAACGACGACGTCAGGTCGCGCCGTCGGTCTCGTCGTCGCGGTCGAGTTCGTTGGTCGTGTCGATACAGGCCATGCCGCCGACTGCGATGGCCATACCGAACAGGACGAACAGAGCAAGGTACTTGCGAGTAATGCGGTTCATGGGCTTGGGAAGCTAGGGTTGGTCGGATTGAAGTCGGCGGGCAGCGTCGATGCGACGCTGAAGCGCTTGCACTCTGCCCGTGGGCGCCTCGTCGAGTGCGGCGGTCGCCGCGTTCCACTGCTGTGAGGCCGCGGCAGTGTGGCCGAGATCGAGCTGGAGTTCTACCCCAGCCATCACCACGTCCCAACGTTCTGGGTGCAGATCGCTTGCACGTGCGTAGTCGTCGGCAGCCCCATCGGGTTCCCCGAGGCGGTGACGCAGCCTCCCAGACACCGCGAAGACTTCGGCGACATACGGTGCCTCGCGCCTGGCGCGCTCCAGCGCCTCGAAGGCGCGCTGAACCCGCTGGCCATAGGGAAGGCCCGGGAGGTCGAGTGCGGTCGATGCCAGGGCGAGTCGCGCCCGCTCGGGTCGGGTCGACATGCGCTCGAGGGCCCGCGCGAACGAAGCGTGGGATCGCGTCCAGTCTCGCTCCGCCGCCGCGAGACGGGCATGGCACAGATGGGGGAGAGGACTCGCGGGGTCGTAGTGCAGGGCCATCGCGCAGTGCGTGCGAGCCCGCACGAGCAGCAGGGGGTGGTCGAGTGGATCGGGGTGCTCGCGAAGGGTCCCCACCAAGAGTTCGCCCACGATCGCGTGGCCGCGCGCGGAGTGGGGAGCCCGGCGGAGCGCGATCTGCCACAGCCGGCTGTCGGAGCGATAGGCGGCCGTCACCCCCTGAGCCACGGATCCTTGCAGCACGACCATCGCGATCCAAGGGATCAAGGGGTGCAGGCCCCATCGGCAGTGCAGCCACGTCCCGGCACGCAACAGCGCGACGGACATCCCGACGCAGACCGGTGCGCTGCTCAGGTAGACGAATCGGTCCGCCCGCATGTTGGGCATGGGGGCGAGGTTGCTCGTTGGGGCCGCGAGGATCAGCGCGGCGATGATGACCCAGGCGACCAGAGGCGCGCGGCGTCTTCGAGCTGCCGCGCCGGCAACGAGCAACAAACCGAGAAACGCCAGCACACCGCAGACCGTCGCCGGATCGAGCCAGGATGCCCCGTAGTCGACGTACTCAGGGCTCAGCGCCCGAGGGAGCCACAGCTGCTGCAGGTAGCTCAGATGGATCTGAACGCTGGCGGCCAGCACCGGACCGAGTCCGATGCGCGTTGCAAACACGCGTTCGCTGGCGCCGTAGGGGTCCAGTCCATCCAACACGATGGTTCTGAAGGCCAGGACCACGGCGACACCCGCCACCAGCGCGATGGTGGGGCCCAGCAGTTGTCTTCGCGGAGTTGGAGTGCCCCAAGGGGACAGGACCTTCATGCTGAGCCAAACCAAAGGGAGACCCGCGACGCTCAGCTTGGCTCCGCAGGCCAGAGCCATCAGCACGCCGGCGATGATGAGGCGAGGCCAGGCGGGCGTGCCGACGCTGGCGCTCACCGCAAGGACGGCGCTCAAGCCCAAGGCTGCGGCGAGGAGGTCTTCGCGATACGAGACGACCGCCACCGCTTCGCCGTGGATCGCCAGGACCCCGAACAGCGTCATTGCGGTCACGACCACCCGCCGAGGCGCGCCTTCGCGGGCGAGCCACAGTCCGAGCAATCCCGTGACGAGCACGTGCAGAAGCACGGACGTGAGGTGGTGCGCCGCCGGGGACAGCCCGAGCAGGGCGTAGCTCACCGCGTCGAAGACGACGTGCTTCTTGCGAAAGGCATCGGGCAGGACGGCCTGAGCAGCATCGGTTCCTAGCAACATTGGCATGTTGCGCATGTCCCGGAGGAACCG
>CAYGTG010000894.1:0-3930 GCA_964352485.1 uncultured Nannocystaceae bacterium
GTCGCAGGCTGACATCGTGAGTGCGAGCGCGCCGACCAACCACAGACCATTCCGAATCCCCGCAACCATGTCTCTGGGATATCAGATCTGCGCTGTCTCAGGAAGCGAGCAACCCAAACCGTCGGAGCAGGCGACAGACGTGAAGAAGCGGAAGGCCCATGATGCCGGTCACATCGTCTGCGCGAATATCCTCAAACAGCGTGATGCCGGCGTCCTCGACGCGATAGGCCCCGACACAATCCAGCGGCCTCGCCGCCTCGACGTACGTGCGCGCCTCCTTCTCCGCATAGGCGCGCATCGTGAGCCGCTGTCGGTCCACGGCTGTCTCCAGGCGACCCGAAGCAGCGTCGAGGGCCACGACCCCGGTCGTGAGGGTGTGAGTCCTTCCCGCCAGAGTCATGAGTTGTGCGACAGCCCGATCGACCGAGCCTGGCTTGTGCAGCAGCGTTCGAAGCGGCGCCTCCACCGTCGCGATCTGGTCGGCCGCGACAATCAGATGACCCGGATAAGAACGCACCAGGCTGCGAGCCTTGCCTTCGGCCAGATACAGGGCAAAGGCGTCGTCGGTCGAGCTCGAGAAGCGATCCTCGTGCTTGGACTCGTCGAAGTCAGGCGCGGCAACGTCGAAGGGAATCGACAGGCGTTCGAGAAGCGCCTTGCGATACCGAGACGTGGACGCCAGCAGCAGCTTCATCGATTGCGACACTTCTTCGAGAACGCGGCGCCGAACCGGTTGCAGCCCGAGCTGTCGCTCCTTTTCTTCTTGGGCTTGGGCTTTGGCTTGGACTCCGGCGCCTCCGCGGGCGTGTCCTCCGCGTCGTCGAGAATCTCGATCTCACCACCGGTCTCTTGGGCGTCGGGGTGAAGCGTGGCGAGTTCGGCCAGAACCTCATCGCGCCGCTGCGGCAGGCTCCCGCAAAGCTCGGTGTCGTCCTTGCTGCTCGGGTCAGGCGTCGCGGGTGCCTGCGGCACCTTGGCTTTCTCGACGCGGTTATGGAAGTAGTAGTCGGGCGCGCTCATCACAGCGTCCAACGCTGCCGAATAGGATTTGCACGGCGCACTCGAGTCTGCGGCCTGCATCACGTCGAGCGCTCGATTGAGGCGCTCGTCGATCTTCGACACGTTGTCGGGATTCTCGGCGAGAGACTCCAGTACTTCGTGCCGCGAGTCGTACTGGATCGGATCGCGATCGTCGTTGACGGTCTCTAGGAGAAAGTTGTCGCCGTAGTCCCCGTGGTGCTTCAACGAGAAGGCGATCGCCTGCTCGCGGATCTTTGGGTTCCGCAAGAGGTCGTGGAGCTCGGCGTAGAAGAGGCGGTCCTCGAGCAGAGCAGGGTCGACCTCCACCGCCTCCCCAAAGACCTCGAGAGCCTGCGCGGTCTTCCGACGCTGCAGGGCGACCTTGCCCTCTCGCCAGACGAGAGTGGCGTCGTCGGGGAACTCTTCGCGTAGTGGCAGGAGCAACGCTTCGGCCTCGGCGGCTTTCTTGGTGCTCTTGGCCGAGAGCAGGAGATCGATCTCGTCGAGCACCGCGGACGGCGGCCCGCTGCCGTCGTCGCCGGGTGCGGATCCGCGACCGTCGCGTGAGACCGCGGTGCGAGTCTCCGTAACCTGGGCGGAGTCGTCGCCGTCTCGACGAAGAACGGCGACCGAGCCGAGCACCATCAGCAGCAGGCCCGCTGCAGCCCCCCACTTCCACAGGGCCCGAGGTGGGCTCGGAGCAGGCGTGGAGATCACCGCGGCGCCCGGAGCCATCTGGACGCCGGTCGTGCTGGCCGCGCTGCCAGGAACCGTGATCTCGACATCGCTGACATGCTCGTCCAGGAGCATGAGTTCGATGCTCTCGAGCGTCTCGATGACTTCGGTCGCGGTCTGAAATCGATGGTCCCGGTCCTTCTCGAGCAGCCGCTGAGCGACCCCCGCGATGACCGGAGGAACGCTGGAAGGCAACGGTTCGGGATCGACGGCAACCTGCATCCGCACCAACGCGACCGGGTCGTCGTTGTCGATGGGGAGTCGCCCCGACAGCATTTGGTAAAACAAAATGCCAGCCGAGTAGAGATCGGCACGAGAGTCGGCTTCGACTCCCATCGCCTGCTCCGGAGACATGTACGCCGGCGTTCCAAACACCAAGCCCGCAGACGTCTTGTGGGTGTCCGTCGTCGCGTCGGTGAGCTTGGCGATTCCAAAGTCGACGAGCTTGAGCACTTCGTCGCCTTCGTGGTCTCGGGTGACGAAGACATTCTCCGGCTTGACGTCGCGATGAACCACCCCGTTGACGTGGGCGTGCTCGAGGCCACGCAGGATCTGCAGCATCAACTCGACCGCCCGCGGGGATGCGATCGGTTTGCCCAGCAAGCCGGTGAGCTCCGCGCCCTCGAGCAGCTGCATGACCATGTACATCATCCCCTCGTCGGTCGACCCAAAGTCGGTCACCTGGACGCAGTTGGGATGGTCGAGTCGCGATGCTGAGCGGGCCTCACGCTCAAAGCGCGCGGACATATCGGAGTTCGCGCTGAGGTTGGGATGCAGGACCTTGATCGCGAGGTCTCGATGCAAACCCTCGTGATGCGCGCGGAAAACCGCCGCCATTCCCCCGACCCCAATGAGGGCCTCGATTCGATAGCGTCCGGCCACGGTTTGGCCGACCAAGGACCGGAGGTCCTCGTGCAGTGTCTCGAGAGGGTCGCTCATCGGTTGAGGCGGCCGCAGGATAGCAGCCCGGCACGCAGACGGACGGTGCCCGCAACCGCATTCCAGAGCCCACAAAGCCCCCGAACAGGCGCAAGAAGCGCCAAAAATCGACTCATCGCACCGGTTTTGTTCGCACCGTGTCTTGCTCGGGATCCGAATCGTCCACCTCGGCCGCTGGTGCTTCGATGAACGCCGTGCCCATGTCTCGCTCAATGCGAGCCAGCGCTTCTTGAGCCCAGTGGGCGAGACTGAGTTCTTCACCCGCCTGAAAGTCCGCGAGCATCTCTTCGAGTTCCCGGCGAGCCCGCGCGCTGTCCCCCATGATGTGGGCAACTTCAGCGTCAAGCAGGCGCAGCTGCTGCAGCGCAACGTGCTCGCCGACGATCACGGTCATCGCGTCCTTCGCCTCCCCGAGCAGCTCGGCGCCTTGATCGGCATCACCGCGACGGGCCAGCACGTAGCCCAAGAAGCCGCGGTTGAGGTGTAGGTGGTAGTCGAAGCCATACACGCTGGCCAGGCGGATGGCCTCCCGAAACGACACCTCGGCAAGCTCGAGATCGCCGGCGCGCAGCCGCAGGTCTCCCAGGTTGTGCATCGGCGTGAGCAACAAGCGCGGAAGGTTCGCGGCGTGGAGCGCAGCGATGGCCTCCTCGGTCTCCGGGATCGCCCGCTGCGGATCGCCGCCGAGCACGGCGAGGAATGCGATGCCCGAGAGGTAGCTCTGACGCTGGAGCACCGGACAGACGGCTGCGATCGGCTTGGCCATCTCATGCAGCGCCCGCGCCTCGCCGAGCTGCCCGGACAGCGACAAACATCGCAGCCGCACCCCGAGGACCTGACACTTGTCCACCGGACTCGCCTCTTCGAGATCGATGATCTCCATCGCGAGACGACTGGCCCGGCTGGCTTTGTCGATCTCGCCGGCACCCAACAAGACCTCGGCCTTGCGGTTGGCGATGCGGAGCTCCAGCGGCCGGTCATGAGCAGACTTGGCAGCCTGCGCAGCCTTGCCCAGTCGCTCGATCGTGAGGTCCATTTCGGCGTTGCCCGTCTGCGTGTAGCGGTCGGCGAGTCCAAGCCAAAACGAGGCCTGCGCGCGGTCGTCTCCCAGCAACTCGGCGACGAGGATTCCCGCTTCGTAGTGCGCGGCTTCTCGGCTTGGATCCTCGAGGGCCCCGGCGGCGCTCTCCAACAGCTTCACCTGCGCCGCGAGCAGCCGATCGAGCGATGCTGTCC
>CAYGTG010000895.1:0-1547 GCA_964352485.1 uncultured Nannocystaceae bacterium
CGGACGTGGAGCAGAGGCATCTTCAGGGGCAAGCCACGATCCGCAAGGCGATCCGCTCGTCGCCGGAGGGCTTCATCTTCCTGCCCTCGAAGCGAGCGCAGCGGGTCTACGAACTTCCGCGACTCAACGAGATCGCGCAGAGTATGCGACAGCCGGCGGCCGCGTGTTTTCTTGCGCAGGCGGTGCAGACGATGCGAACCGCTCCCGAGGCGGACATCGGCTTCGATGAGGTTCCTGACGGCCAGGCCAAGCTGCGCATGCGGATCTCGGCGGATGGAAAGGTGCTCCGCGTCGAGACCCTCGAGACGGGTTTTTCGAGCGAAGCGGTTCCGGAATGCGTCTCCGACGAACTCAAGCGCCGTCGGTTCCCCGAGAACGAGACGGGCACAGCGCACTTCATCGACGTTGTGTACTGGGTCAGCCTCGGGCCGCAGCCCACCACGAACGGGCACGTGCAGCGGGTGCGTCGCGAGCAGGTCCAGGCCGGCGTGCGGGCAAAGAAGTGCCTGCAGGGCCGGGTCGGAGCGGGGTCTTATGCGGTCGCGGGGTTGAACCTCGTCGGGTCCAATGGGGCGACCGTCGCCGACCGGGTGGAGCAAGATGGCCTGCCCGCCGATGTTCGTCAGTGCGTGGCCACAGCGTTCCGCTCGGTGCGACTGCTCGCCGACGAATCCACGTTCATCCGTCCGGTCGTCGTCGGCACGAGGTTCGCGGTCGGCTCCGATGGGGGCGTCACCGTGGAGGACGAAGACTGGCTGCGTTTGCTCGAGCTCGAAGAGCGAGCCCGTCGCGATTCGCTCCGTGCCCAGCAGGAGGCCTCGTCGCCGGTCGACGCGCTCGAACCGCTCGATCGACCACCGGAGCCTGAACTCGCTCCGGACGCCGAACCGGACCCGGAATCGCAGACGCCCAAGGCCGATCCGGGGCAGGGCGGCCTTCGCCTGCGGATGGGGCCGCGCGAGGACGGTCGGCCGTGACCGTCCCGGCGCGTGCCAGCGTTCGGATGCTGCACGGTCTGCCGCTGTGTGATCTCGCCGAGCTCGAACGGGACACGGGCTTCACCCGCACCGTCCGCTCCCTGGTCACCATCCCGCTGGCGTCCTTGGGGCTCCTCGCGGCGGCGGCGGCGCTTTCCTTGGGCAACCTGCTGGCGGCGGCCCTTGCCGTGGCGGCCACGCTGGGCGTGGTGGTCTCCCTCGTGCGCGCCACTCGGCTCAGCGCGGCGGTGGACCGACTGCGGACCGGTCAGCTGCGGGAGGCGCAGGAAGGCATGGCCACCCTGGTGCGCCCCGGCGTCGCTCCCGACCGTCAACGTGGTCGAGCCGAGGCTTACCTTGCTGCCATCGCGTGGGCCCGAGGCCGGCACGCGGAGGCGCTTCGCTGGACGCAGGCCCGCGGCCGGACCCTCGCCAGGGTGGGGGCGCCCGCGGATGCGTGCTACCTCAACGACGCCAGCGCGGTCCTGCTTCTGGTCTTGGCCGGCGAACTCGAGCAGGCGCAGGGGCAACTGGCAGCGCTCGGTCCGCCGCCGCCGGGCGAGCGATATG
>CAYGTG010000895.1:1557-3917 GCA_964352485.1 uncultured Nannocystaceae bacterium
AGCGATATGCCCGCGCGGAGGCGGCCGCCAGCCTGTCGGTCGCCTTCGCCCGCGACGAGCTGGACGCGGTTTGGCAGCGGCTGGCGCAGTGGCAGTCGTTGTGCGGCGGCGAAGCCCCGCTGATTTCCGGTTGGATGGCGTGGGCTCTGGACCGCCAGCAGCAGGACGGCCTCGCGTTCGAGGCTGCTGCGCTGGCCCGCCAAGACATCGAAGCCGTGGCGCTTCACGTTCCAGCGCTGGCGGATTGGCTCTCGCGGTTTGGCGATGCTCGATTGCGGTATCGAAGCTGAGCCGCGCGTCTCAACCCGTCGGAGGGTCGGGCTCGGAGACGGATGAGACCCCCGATTCTTCGGCTGGGCTCAGGTCGCTCTCGAGGTTGATGGGACCGTCGGGGATGGCCCCTACCTGGGACATCTCGATCGACTGAGAGAGCGAAGCGTGGGGGTCGATGTTGGCGATGAGCGAGGCCGCCTCGGTGTTCTCGAGCACCGATTCGTGGTGCTTGTCTTGGGAGGGGATCAGCAAACTGATCGCCATCGAGCCGGCGATGAGCCCCGCGACAATGCCCAGCGAGATACCCACCGGAATGTGGAAGGGCTCCATCAGGCCTAAGAGCCCCTCGGCGACGATCATCTTCGCACCGATGTACGAGAGCACCAGGCCAAGGCCGTATTTGAGGTAGGCGAATTTGTCGAGAATGCTCTGCAGCAGGAAGAACATCGCGCGCAGACCCAAGATCGCGCACACGTTGCTCGTGAACACGATGAACGGGTCTCGGCTGATCCCGAACACCGCCGGGATGGAGTCGAGCGCAAAGACGACGTCCGAGGTCTCGACCATCAGCAAGACGATGAACAGCGGCGTGAACCGAAGGCCCCGCTTGGTCCGAATCGCGAACTTGTCGCCGTGGTAGCGGCGGGTCAGGGGGAGGACGCGTTTGGCGATCCGATACGCGATGTTGCCGGAAGGCTCGGGGTCGTCGTCATCGGTGAACAGCAGGCGAACGCCGGTGAACAGCAGGAAGCCGCCAAAGATGTACAGCGACCACGAGAACATCTCGATCAGGCTGATGCCCACGAGGATGAACACGCCCCGCAGGACGAGCGCGCCGACGATGCCCGCAAACAACACCCGGTGCATCACCTCGGGCTTCACGTCCATGTAGCGGAAGATGACGATGAAGACGAAAAGGTTGTCGACCGAGAGCGACTTCTCGATGAGGTACGCGGAGAGAAACTCCAAGCCGGCCTGCTCGCCGAGCGTCAGGTAGACATAGAGGTTGAAGCTCAGGCTGAGGAGGATCCAAACGATGGTCCACCCGAGCGCCTCCCGGACCGAGACCGCCTTTGCGTCGCGATGAAAGACGCCGAGGTCGATGGCAAGCAGCAACAACACGCCGGCCAGGAACCCGCCCCAAAGCATGGGCGAACCCACGCTGCCCAAGCTCAGGAGCGTTCCGAGGGATCCGTCCCTTCCGAGGCTGTCGACGAGCGTGTCCAAGCGATCGCGGTTTCCGCAAGCGACGCGCTAGGCGTCGAGGCGCTCAAACTTGGTGTCTTTGAGCTTGATGACGAGCTTGCGGGGCTTGGCGTCGTCTTGAAAGTCGAGGTCGACCAGGGTGCCGGTGAACTCGACGTAGGTTCCCTTGGGGTAGCCGTCGCCGATCTTCTCGTTCGACAGCAGATTGTATTCGATCGTGATCTCGTAGAGCACCGGATCATCGACCGTGACTGAGGCGTCGTACTTACCGATCTCGTGGTCGGCGATGTTCTCGCCGAGTTCGGAGACGACCTGGAACCGGCCCTGTCCTTTGTAGGAGCCCGGCTTGGACTTCAGCGCATCGATGTGAGCGGCGCGCTCTCCGCTGGCCATCGAGTTGAAGGCATCGAGGTTCTTGGCCCCGAACGTGAGTTCGTCACCCGTCACGTCGAAGCGCTCAGGGGGCTTCTGCCAAGACGGCTCGTCGTCACCGGACTTGTCGCACCCCAGCGGACCCACTGCCACGCTCAAGACGAGAAGTGCGGCAAGGGATTGTCCCACAGCGCGCATGAGCCGAAACCTATCACTTCGAGACACTTTGTCCATCGGGACTGCGGAGCCTCCGACGTCGCGGCGGACTATGCAATCGGCGGGCCCAAATACATGCGCTGCCCCTGCCGAATCCCGGGAAACGGCACCGGGAGGCCCGCGGGGCTACAGCGGCGAGGCGGCGTCGCACAGCGCCTCGGGGCCGAGGGTCGAGGCCAGCTCGTCGCGAGCCGCATCGGCGAGCGAGGCGGCCTCCGATGGGGCTTCGAAGGTGATCCGCACGTGGTAGTCGATGGAACCGTCGTCCGCGCGAGCCCAGCGCGGATAAGATC
>CAYGTG010000896.1:0-3911 GCA_964352485.1 uncultured Nannocystaceae bacterium
ACCGAGACGCAGGCTGCGAACACGGGGGCGATGGCGGTGAGTAGCGTCTGGGAGCTCGGCTCGGCGGGTACCGGAACCGCGACGATCGACAGCGCCAGGGCGGCGATCGGTGGTGTGGTCCAGCAGACCCACGGCAGCGTGCGCGCGACGTGGTCCGGGCTGGCGTATTGGGTGCGGACGTAGAGGAACGCGAGCTCGGCGAGTGCGGTGAGCAACACGCACAGCGCGACACTCAGCGCCTGCCCGGGAAGCTCGTTGCTGCCCACGAGCAGACGAAGAAGGATCGATGCGAAGAGGCCATGGATGGCCGCAGCCCCAAGGACCACGGCCAAGGCACGGACCGAATAGTCCGAGGGCCCCGGCGACCGACTCCCATCCACCCCAAGAGGGTACCAACCACAGCAACGCCCGAGCTGTCCCAGGACGGCTCGGGCGTTCAGGTCTGGCCCTTCAGGGCCTGCCACGTGGCGAACGACGCTGGATCAGCCGGATTTTTTGGCTTTCACCAGCTCGATGAGCTGCGGGAGGGTGTCCTCCCACTTCGCAACCAGGCCGTAGTCCGCAACCTGGAAGATCGGCGCTTCGGGGTCCTTGTTGATGGCGACGATCGTCTTGGAGCCCTTCATTCCGGCCAGGTGCTGGATCGCGCCGGAGATGGCCACCGCGAAGTACAGCTCGGGTGCGACGACCTTGCCGGTCTGACCGACCTGGAGGTCGGCGGGGACCATGCCGGCATCAGTGGCGGCACGGCTTGCGCCGAGTGCACCGCCGAGCAGGTCGGTCAGCGTCTCGAGCGGGGCGAAGTTCTCGCCCGAGCCCATCCCACGGCCACCGGCCACGACAACGCTCGCCTCGGTGAGCGCCGGACGGGCGCTCTTCGTTGTTTCGATGCCCACCACTTCGGCCCCACGCTTGTTGGGCGTGCCGACATCCACTGCAGACACCGGGGCCGCGGCACCGGCCGTAGCGGCGGCAAAGTCACTGGCCCGCGCCGTGAAGCACACGACCGGCCCCGACAGCGTGAAGTCAGCCAAGGCGCGGCCGGCCGACATCTCGCGGCTGAACGTGTTGACGCCGGTCACGCCGGTGATCTCGGAGGCCAGCGGCGCGTCGAGCAGCGCGGCTGCGCGAGGGATCACGTCGCGAAGCGACGAGGTCGCCGTGCCACCGAGCGCGGTTGCACCGAGGGCCTTCGCCGCGGCGACGACCGTGTCGGTCCAAGCCTCCGTGGTGAACGGAGCGAGCTCGGCGTGGTCGGCGACATGGACACCCGCGGCACCGAAGCCCGCGGCTCCAACGGCGTTGGCGGCATCGCCGACACCCGAGCCGACCACCAGCAGATGAAGTTCACCGCCGTTGTGCTTGGCGAGCTCTGCTCCGGCGGTGATGCCGGGCAGGCTCGCGTTCTTGATGGTTGTGCCGTCTGTTTCGACGACAACGAGGACCTTGCTCATAGAACTTTCGCCTCCGAAGCCAGCTTTTCGACCAGCTGTTCGACGCTTTCAACGATCTGCCCCGCGGCGCGTGCCGGGGGCGGAGTCACGGCGTTGTGGTTGACTGCGCTGCCGGCTTCGACACCAAGATCAGCGGGCGTGAGCTGCTCGACCTTCTTCCGTTTGGCCATCGTGATCCCGCGCAGCGACGCGAGGCGGGGGCCTTCGTTGTAGGTGAAGTCGTCCGGCGTGACGCCGTTCTTGACGCTGCTCGGAAGGACGACGCGGAGGTCACACGTCAGGACCGAGGGCAGCGGGACCTTCTTGGTCTCGACACCGTCGTCCACTTCGCGCGACACGACCATGGCGCCACTGCCCTGGTCCCACGTGACACCCCCTGCGAACGATGCGATGGGGAGATCGAGCAGGCCTGCGACCCGCTGACCGACCTCGTTCCCCTCGCTGTCCTGGGAGAGCTTTCCGCAGACCAGTAGATCTGCGCCTTCCTTTTTGAACACGCCGGCGATGAGCTTGGCCACCGCCTGTGAGTCGAGCGCAGTATCGTCAGCGTCGACGACGACCCCGCGGTCGGCACCCATCGCGAGGAACGTGGTGATGTGCTGGCGCTGTGCCGCTGGGCACACGCTGCACACCACGATCTCCGCGTGGCGTTTTTTGGACTTCGCGTCTTCAGCGAGACGCAGGGCGGTTTCCACCGCATACTGATCGAATTCGTTGGGGACCCATTTTGCCGACGAAGTGTCGATTGCGCCGTCGGCGAACTTCACGCTCGCGTCCGGGTCTGGGATCCGCTTGACCGTCACCAAGATCTTCAAGATGAGACCTCCTTTTCCCGCGGAGCCTTGCCTGCCTGGCCCCATCCGTCAACGTACGACAGCCCTGCAAAACTGCAGCATCGGCATCAGGCTGGTGTGTGCGAGGCCTGCTTGCCGCGGCCGTTTCCCGTGCGCTACCTTCCGCGGGCTTTGACCCGTCTCGCGCTGATCGCAAGCCTCCTGGCCATGACCGCTTGCAGCCCCGCCTGCACTCCGCCGGAAGCGAAGAATCCCGACGCCAAGGCCGAATCTGCCAAGGGCCAGACGCCACAGGCCGACCCCAAGTCAGCCGAAGGCGGGCCCGATGGTCCGGCGGAGGTCAAGAGAGACCCCGCGCCGGTCCCCAAGGGCGAGATGATCATGGAGGCCAAGGGCGTGGATCTCTCCAAGCTCTCGGAGTCCCAGCGCTCCACCTTCTTTCAGGTCATCAACTCCGAGCCCAGCGCCTGCGACAAGCCGCACTCGCTGGCCAAGTCGCTGCGGGACGACGACAAGTGTCGGGACTCCCTCATCGCCGGCCAGTTCGTCGCGGACTACCTGCAGGCCGGTGCTCCGACCAGTGAGGTACGCACCGGTCTGCAAGAAGTTTCCAAGGCCCTCAAGCCCCGCGAGATCCCGGTCGAGGGGAGGCCCGTGTTTGGCAGCGAGACCGCTCCGGTCACCGTTGTGGTCTTCGCAGATTTTCAGTGCCCCCACTGCAAGCTCGAAGCGCCCAAGGTCCGCAAGACCGTCGAGCAGTTTCGGGGTCGGGCGCGCCTGATCTTCAAACACTTCCCGCTGATGGGGCATCCGCGCGCCAAAGCGGCGGCGATCGCCACGGAGGCCGCCCTCGAGCAGGGCAAATTCTGGGAGATGCACGACATCGTGTTTGCCAACCAGGACAAGCTGGAGGACGGAGACATCCGCTCCTACGCCTCGAAGATCGGCTTGGACATGGCCAAGTTCGATGCCAGCTACAACGCGCGCAAGGGCAAGGCTGTGGTCGAAGCGGACAAGCAGCACGGCGAAGATGCTGGGGTTGATGGCACTCCGGCGGTCTTCGTCAACGGGCGCCGCGCCAACGGACGCTACATTTTGTTCGGCGGCGAGTTGTCGGGCTGGATCGACGACGCGCTTAAGCGGTAGTCGTCAGGGGTGAGCGACGTGCGTCCCTGGGTCGAGGCTTTTGCGCCTGCGACCGTCTCGAATCTTGGGCCCGGCTTCGACTGCTTGGGCCTCGCGCTGCGTGAGCGCGGCGACACGGTGCGGGCCCGCAAGGGAGACGCGCCCGGGGTCACGATCCTTCGCATCGAAGGTGATGGCGGCCGGCTCCCGCTCGAGGCCGAGCTCAATACCGCCTCGGTTGCAGTGGGGCACCTGCTCGATCGCTTCGCACCCCATGCGTCGATCGAGCTTGAGCTTCTCAAAGGCCTCCCGTTGGGCAGCGGCTTGGGGAGCAGCGGCGCGAGTGCAGCGGCCGCGGTGGTGGCCGCCGACTCGGCCCTCGCGCTCGGTCTTCCCGACGAAGCGCTCGTCGAGGCCGCTCGGCATGCCGAGGGGGTGGCTTGCGGCACGCCGCATCCGGACAACGTCGCTCCGGCAATCGTGGGGGGGGTCGTCTTGATTCCATCGCTGGACCCGCTGCGACTGATCTCGTTACCCG
>CAYGTG010000897.1:0-955 GCA_964352485.1 uncultured Nannocystaceae bacterium
GACCAGCAGTCCTGCCACCACGACCACGAACACGGCGAGCACCTTGTACTCGGCGGCAAGGAACGCCATGGCGCCCTTGGAAATCTGCTCGGCAATGGTCTTCATGACCGCGTTGCCAGCGTCTTGTTTGTTGATCCAGCCAGTCGTCACGAAGCTGTACGTCAGCGCGATGAGCCCAGCGACCGGGAGCAAATAGATGAGCTGTTCCATTTTCGACGGTGTCCTTCGAGGGGGGTGGCTCGAAAAGCGGGCACTGCTTACCAGAATTCCGCGGGATGCGGGGAGCGGCTGCAGCCGGCCAACGCAGCCTCAGTCCGGGGACGGGGACTTCGGCGCTGGCTTGGGTTCCTTCGAGCTTGTTTGGTTGATTTCGTTCATCGCGGCAGCGACCCCGTGGGTCATCACCGCAGTGGCAGCTTCGTGTGCGCGATCCACGAGATCGGCGAGATCTGCTGCCTCGTCGGCCGAGAAGTCCTTGAGGACCCACGCCGACACATCCATGTTGCCGCGGGGCGGTCGGCCGATGCCCATCCGGATCCGCAGAAAGTCCTTGGAGCCCAGGACCGAAACGATGTCCCGGAGGCCGTTGTGGCCCCCGTGACCGCCACCCTTCTTGATGGCAACGCGTCCGACCGGAAAGTCGAGCTCATCGTGCAACACGATGACCCGGGAGGGCGGCACTCGATAGAACGAGCACGCCGCCCCCACGGACTTTCCGCTGACGTTCATGAAGGTTTGTGGCTTGAGCACCACGCACCGACCGAACGAGCCGCTGACGCTGGAGAACTCCCCATGGAACTTCTCCCGCCAACCGTCGGCACCGGGCGTCCCGTGCCGATCGAGCCAGCGGTCGACCGCCATGAACCCCACGTTGTGGCGATTGTGGGCGTACTTGGGGCCAGGATTGCCCAGCCCGACGAGCAGCCATGGGGCAGCGTCGGCCATCCTGCAGGTC
>CAYGTG010000897.1:965-3908 GCA_964352485.1 uncultured Nannocystaceae bacterium
CCGTACGGCGGTAGGTCGTGAGCTTGCCACCCTTGACCACGCCGGCGGAGCGACCTTCGTAGCGGACCGGGATCTTCCGAATGACCTCGCCATCGGGGTCGACGCGCATGAAGTCGATGTGCCGAACGTCGCGGCGGACCGCATGCACTTGCACGTCGCTGACCATGGCAGCCTGCGTGGTCTCCTTGCCCTCGTCCGAGATCGTGAGGGTGTACATCGTGTTCCAGCTGAGGGACGGGTCGGTCGCCTTCATCAGCGCGTGAGGGCTGAGCGTGAGGGACACGTTGTCTCCGTCGGCGCCGTACAGGATGGCGGGGACAAGACCTTCGCGGCGGATCGATCGGGCGACACCTTTGCCGGTTTTGGTGCGGACAGAAACGTTGATGTTGCCAAATTCGGCCATGATGCTTGCTTCCTTCTGATTCGGTTTTCGGGGCTCGGATAGGTGCACTCGCACGCCGCCGAGGAGGCCCGGGGGCGGGAGGATGGAGGACCCCGCCGGCGAGTGTCAAATGAGGGCGCAGGTGCGACCTCACCTGAGCGATTTCGCGCGCAGCAGAGCCTGCAGATCCGGGACGAAGAGGCGTGGTTCCAGGGGCTTAGCGCCATGGCGCCGAACCTCACGCCTCGAACCGGACCCTGTCGATGGACAGGAAGACCGACGCCAATCAGCGCTCGACAGCCAGCTTCGCAGCTCTGGCGACCCTGGGATCGTCATCGCCGAGCAGCGATCGGAGGCGCTGCGACGCGAGCTCAGGGTCGATGCGGGTCAGGGCGCGCACCGCTGACAGACGAAGGTCAGCATCGGCGGCTCCAAGCTCGGCAGTGATCAGCTCTGTGGCCCCCTCGAGTTGAAGCACCCCGAGAGTCCGGACAGCTTCGGTCTTCACCCGAACATCCGAATCCGCGGCGGCTGCCAGCAGCTCTTCTCTGAGCTCAACACCATCCGTGCGACGAGCCGTCGTCCGAGCCGCGGCGGCACGAACCGTGGCATCCGGGTCCGACAGGCCCAACTCGAGTCCGGCGAGGGCTGACGAAGCCTCGGCCGTGCGGAGCGAGGCCACCATGGCCACGCGGACCGTGGCATCGCTCTCCACGGCCAACAGAGCCGTGACCGCTGGGCCGAACGGTCCGGTCGTGCGCGGCAACGCCTCGACGAGAGCAGCGCGAGCTTCCGAGGACGTGCCGTCCGCAGCCGTGAGCCGATCGAGGAACACCGCGGCGGCGATCGGGTTGCGCACGAGAGGACCGGTGAACCGAGCCGTGCCCGCCCGCGTGCTGCGGGGCTCCATCGCGTACAGAGCCTCCGCAAGCTCGGGATCGCGGACACGCAGCTGGGCAACGGCATCGTCAACCGAGGCCCGCCAGTCCGCGCCGAGAGCGAACGCCGTCGTCGTCGCTGCTGCGTCGTTCGCAGGATTCGCTTCTACCTGAGCCTGTCGCTCCGCGCCGGGCTCGTCGGTCGAGCCCTTGTCGCAGGCGGGCATCAAGAGAAGAGCGGTACCGAAGGCAAGGATGTGTCGTGACTTCATCGGTCGTTCTCCAGCAGGGGAAGGGCGGCGGTCCACCAGTCTTCGATCGGGGTCCTCAGCACGTTGGTCCCGCAGTGCACCTCGCCAAGCGCGAGGTGATAGACGTCCCAGTTGTCGACATAGTGCGGCACCAAGCCGTCCGGCAGCGCTGCGGTAAACGCCTCGATGAACGGGTCGGTAGACTGGTCGCCCTCATTCTGACGGAAGAACGGGTCGGGGATGAAAAGGTCGACCGGACCATCCTGTGGGTTGGAGACGATCAAGTTGACCATGCCCGGGATGAGCGCAGCTCCGCATCCGCCGAGGTCCTCGAACAGACTCGGGATGTAGATGATGTCGCTCTCCTCGAGCCCGAGCTCGGCCACGAACTGGTCGTGAATCGAATCGAGCTCGTCCGCCTGAATGTCCGCGTTGAAGGCCCGAAGACCCGCGTCATTTTGCAGGTCGCCGGCGGTGGCATAGCCGTGGTCGGGCCCGTGGCGCCCCAGCGGTGTCCCCGGAGGCAAGGCGTCGATGATCTCCCAGGCGGCCTCCACATCGGAGAGGAGGAACTTGAAGCCTTTGTCCGAGCTCGCATCGGGCACAAACGAGGAGAACTCGTCGACGTGGCCAACGCACAGCCACAGCGTATCGACCTCGAACGGCGCTTGCAGAGATTGAGACGCGAGGAAGTCCCCGAGCTGCGTCTGCAGACCGTTTTGCCCCTCGCGGCCGTAGTAGATCCTGCCAAAGGGATACTCGACCCCATCGACGGTGACCGGCGGTGACGCTTCGAGGTTGCCGAACGAGTCCCAGGTGGTGGCTTGAAGCGGGTCTCCCCATCGAGGTGCGATGAAGCTGGGACCCACGAACTCGTCCTCGGGGAAGTCGTCCAGTCCTCGGTCTCGAACCGAGTCGATCACGATGTCGAGCCTTTGGCCGCCTTGCCCCGTCGCGGTGGCGAACTCGATCTCGTCTTGCACCCAGACATCAAATCCGTAGGTGGCGTCGTCGACCGGGTCGAACTGGTCTCCGAGCACGGACTGGAAATCCGCCACCATCGCGTTGTTGTTGCCAAAGTTTGCGTTGACATCCATCACCCAAACGCCCTCGGAGGGCTGCAGGTGATGGTTCATGATCAGCGGCGAGCCCATCACGCGAATCTGCTGGGTGGAGACCTCGGTCCCCTCGGGATCGAGCAGGCGCACCTCGAGCGAGCCTTGGGTGCTGAACGCACCGAACTCGACCTGGAGCTGGGTGCCGTCGAGGCCGGGCTCGAACCCATAAGTGTCCGCCGTCCCGTCGTCCGCCACTCCGATCGCAAACGTGTCGCCGTCCCACAGCCTGAAATTCTCGAGCTGGCCGCCGGCGAGGAGCTCGACCCTGTAGCCCTCGGGCGCGCCGGCAACCTCGAGCACCGAGACGTCATCGT
>CAYGTG010000898.1:0-3907 GCA_964352485.1 uncultured Nannocystaceae bacterium
CATCGGGCTGCTCTTCACCGACGAGCAACCGGAACATCGTGGACTTGCCGGCGCCGTTGGGGCCGATGACGCCGACGATTCCGCCGGGCGGTAGGGTGAACTCGAGGTCCTCGAACAGCAGCTTGTCGCCGTAGGACTTCTTGACGCCCTTGAACTCGACGACCTTGCCGCCGAGCCGACGGGTGAAGGGAATCTTCAGGTTGGTCTTGTCGACCCGGGTCTCCTGCGACTGCTGCAGCAGGTCGTTGTAGGCGGTGATCCGCGCCTTGCTCTTGGCGTGCCGAGCCTTGGGCGACATGTTGATCCAGTCGAGCTCGCGCTGCAGGGTGCGCTGGCGCTTGCTCTCGGTCTTCTCCTCTTGGGACAGACGCTTCTGCTTCTGCTCGAGCCACGAGGAGTAGTTGCCTTCCCACGGAATGCCGGCCCCGCGATCGAGCTCGAGGATCCACCCGGCGACGTTGTCGAGGAAGTACCGATCGTGGGTGATGGCGACGATGGTGCCGGGGTAGTCGTGCAGGTGCTTCTCGAGCCACGCGACGCTCTCGGCGTCGAGGTGGTTGGTCGGCTCGTCGAGCAGCAGCAGGTCGGGCTTCTCGAGCAGCAGGCGGGTCAGCGCGACGCGGCGCTTCTCACCGCCGGAGAGGTTGGTGACCGGGGAGTCCCCAGGCGGGGTCCTCAGCGCGTCCATCGCCAGCTCGAGCATGTGGTCGAGCTCCCAGCCGCCGCCGGCCTCGATGATGTCCTGAAGCTTGCCCTGTTCTTCGAGCAACGCGTTCATCTCGTCGTCGGACATGGGCTCGCCCATCTTCATGGACACCTCGTTGAACTTCTCGAGCGTGTCCTTCATCACCCGGACGGCTTCCTCGATGTTCTCCTTGACCGTCTTGGTCTCGTCGAGATGCGGCTCTTGGGGCAGGTAACCTACGCGCACCCCCTCGGCCGGCCCGGCGTCGCCGAGGAACTCCTTGTCCACGCCGGCCATGATCTTGAGCAGGGTCGACTTGCCCGCCCCGTTGTGGCCGAGGATGCCGATCTTGGCTCCCGGGAAGAACTGGAGGTTGATGCCCTTGAGGACCTCTTTGCCATTGCCGAAGACCTTCTTCAGCTGGCGCATCGTGAAGATGTACTGGTACGACGCCATCTGTCTTTTCTCCCCCTGGAGGGGCCGGCACAATACACCGCGCCCTCGGCACCGGACACCGCGTTTTGCCGCTTGCCCCACGGGTCGCTGGGGAGGTACGCAGGGGCATCGTGGACACCCCACAGGGCAAATTCGTCATGGAGAACTCGCTTCGACGCTACGGCGTCGAGCGCTGGGGTGAGGAGTTCGTCGGGGTCACCGAGCAGGGACATCTCACGTTCCGTGCGCCCGGCCTGCCTCCCGTCGACCTTCATCGGGTCTCGAGCTTCCTCGAAAGCCAGGGGGTACGCCCTCCGTTTGTCGTTCGGTTTCCCTCGATGATTGGGGCGCGCCTCGACCGTCTGGGTCGGGCGTTCTCCAAGGCCATCGACGACAACGAACTCGCCACCTCGTACACGGGGGTGCTGCCGGTCAAGGTCAACCAGCGCCGCTGCGTGATCGATGCGGTCGTGGACGGCGCGTCCGTTCCGGTGGGTCTCGAAGCGGGCAGCAAGCCCGAGCTCCTGCTCGCGATGTCGCGGCCGCCAACCGCGGCTGCGCCCCTGCTGGTCAACGGTTTCAAGGACCGCGAGTTCATGCGCATGGCGTTTCACGCGGCCGAGATCGGTCATCGCGTGATCATCATTCTCGAGTCTGTTCGTGAGGTGATCCGCTACGTCGACACCGCAGCGGCCCAACGATGGACCGTCGTCCCCGACGTCGGAGTCCGGGCCAAGCTCTACGCCAAAGGCAGCGGCCGCTGGCAGAGCTCGGGCGGCGAAACCTCGAAGTTCGGGCTGACGACCAGCGAGATCCTGGCGGTGGTCCGGCGGCTAGAAGCGGGCAACCTCGCGGACAAGCTGGTCTTGTTGCACTTCCACATTGGGTCTCAGATCACGCGCATCCAGCAGATCAAGCAGGCTGTGCGCGAGGGGGCGCGCCTGTACGCCGAGCTTCAGTCTGGCTACGCCCCCAACATGCAGTTCCTCGACATGGGCGGGGGTCTTGGCATCGACTACGACGGTTCGCGCTCCTCGTATCCCTCGTCGGCCAACTACACGATCGAGGAGTACGCGTCGCAGACCGTCTTCGAGGTCGCCGAGGCCGTCCGGCTCACCGGGGCCAAGCCGCCGCACATCATCACCGAGAGCGGGCGGGCGGTGGTGGCGACGCACGCGGTGACCATCACCGACCTCCGCGAGGTGCAGGGCGACCTCTTGCCGCTGCCGGAGCCGACCGACGACGAGAACCGACTCATCTCGACCCTGCGCGAGACGCTGGAGCTGGTCTCGGTCAAGAACTACGAGGAGTACTTCCACGACGCGATCGACCTCCGGGACGAGGTGCTTTCGCTGTTCTCGAAGGGCTACCTGACCATCGAGGACCGGGCGAACGCAGAGGGGCTCTTCCAACGAGTTCGTCTGAAGATCGGGCGCATCGTCGCCACGCTCAAGCGCCCCTCCGAGGAAATCGTCGAGTACCTCGGCTCTGCCCATCGCAAGTACCTGGCCAACTTCTCCATCTTTCAGTCGTTGCCCGACACGTGGGCCATCGACCAGGTGTTCCCGGCCGCGCCGCTGAGCCGGCATGGCGAGCGCCCCAGCGTCACCGCCGAGATCATCGACATCACGTGCGACAGCGACGGCTGCGTCAAGAGCTTCGCGCACCCGGAGGAAAACCTGCGCTTCCTCCCGCTGCACGAGCGCAGCAAGACCAAAGAGCCCTACTACCTGGGGTTCTTCATGACTGGCGCCTACCAGGACTCCTTGGCCAATGACCACAACCTGCTCACGCGGACGCACGACGTCGTGGTCCAGCCGTCCGACGTCACCAAGGCGGCGGGTCAAGGCGTGCAGCGAGTCGTATTCGCTGAAGGCGTGGTCCTCGACATCCGCCGGGGCTTCACCAGCGGAGATGCGCTGGCTCAGATGGACTTCGACCTCGAGAGCTTGCTGCACGATCTGAAGCAGCGACATCTCGAGCAGGACACCACGCTCGGAGAGGCGTGGGCGGTCGGCTTGCTGCAGAACTACCCATACCTGACCCGGGAGTAGCTGCCCGGGGTGATGCCCGAAGACTCGTCAAGGCACGGACGGGCCGGCTGCGGTCTGAACGAAACCGGGCAACGAGTCTCGCGTGCCTTGCACTGCCTCCATCGCTTCGATCGCGAAGACGACGTTGTCGTAGATCTCGGGCCACGGAAGCTCGTCTGGGGCGTGTTGCTCGAGCGCGCGGGACAATGCGACGTTGAAGGTGCCGCCGAAGTACGTGCGGGCCTCTCCTGAGCCGCATCCGAAGCTCGGGCGCTCGGCCGCGGTCGCGGTCATCGCGGTGAGGTTGGGGACGCGGAGCACGGCGTCCGCGCCGACCGAAGGTTCGGCGTTCTCGGAGGCGTGGTGGTCGATGAATCCCCCGGAGAAGCACGCCTGGAGCACGACGATCTTTCGGACCTCAGCTGGAAAGGCGGCGAGCAGGGGACCGAGGGTGCGCGGCGTGAACACGACCGATGAGGGCTCGGACCCGCGGCGCAAGGCGGCCACGATGGCGCGAGGATCCCCGATGTCGGGCCCGTCCCCGGCTTGCAGCCCGATCGCTGCCGGGTCCAGGACGTCGCGCTCCGAGGCGCTCAGCGAGGCAACCAGGCTGGCGGCGCGTCGCTGGGTGGAGGACTCCAGGGGGCGAAGCTGCGAGGAGAGTCCGTGCGAGCTGACGTACACGAACACAAATCCATCTGCGTTTTGTGCTGCCGCGCGCAGGTCGGCGGAGACGCGCTGTGGGCTGGCCATG
>CAYGTG010000899.1:0-3904 GCA_964352485.1 uncultured Nannocystaceae bacterium
TCTTCTCGCCGTCGGCAAACGCCTTGCCGTCATCGTCTTTGGCGTCTTTCTTGGCCCCACAGCTGCCGGCGCCGCACTTGCCTTCGCCGCAGGCCATCTCTCCCTTGGCTTCAGCGTCGGCTTTGACGTCGTCCTTCTTCTCGGCGTCAGCTTTGACGTCGTCCTTCGTCTCGTCCTTCGTCTCGCTGCCTTTGGCGTCTTTGGACTTGGCGTCGACTTCGGCGGCCGGCTTTTCGGCGCTGTCGCAGGCAGCCAAAGGAATGCCCGAACCGAGCAGGGCGAGCGTGGCGGTGATCGTCTTGATGTCCATCGTGCGGTCCTCGTGAAATGCCGGCCGATGGTACTTCAGATCGACTTCGGGTCGATGGAGGTTCGCCGCATTCCAGGGCCAGCCCACGGCGTTCGGATCAGTCCGCGGTGACCGCCGCTTTCGCCAGACGGAGCAGGCGTGGGGTATCCGCCACCAGTTTGTCGATGTCGATGGTGCGTTTGGAGCGGTAGACGAACCCGTACAGCCGGTCTCCGTCGCGCCAGGTCACCAGGTAGCCCCGCTCCTTGATCTGGTGGGTGTTGGTGGTCTCGTCGAGCCGCTTGAAGCCGATCTTCAGGCCATCGACAACCTCGTTGCGGGGCATGTCCGAGATCGCGGCGTCGACCTGCTCGGCCTCGCCAGGAGGGATCTTCTGGAAGATGGGCTCGATGGCGGTGTCGCTGTCGATGGCCTGGTGGAGGGTTCGACCGATCTCGACCGCGACCGGGGCAATTTGCGTGCCTTCGCGAACGACCGCCTCGATGGTCTCCTCGTCCGTTGCGTCGGCCAGCCAACCATTCGCGGTCTCGGAGAGCTCACCGGTCCCGGGGATGCCGGCCCACGCGGCCGCTGCCGAGCCGTACCACTGCTTCCCCTTGTTCGCCGCATCCTTCCCCGTCGCAACAACCCTGTTCGTCGCGTCCTTGGTGGTGTCGATCGCGTTCTTGCCCGCCAGGCTCGCATCGCCGGCGAGCTTCTTGGTGGCGTCGGCGGCGTCCGAAGCCTTTTTGCCCATCGCGACGACGCTCTGCTTGGCGTCGTTGTGCTCGGTCTCGCACGCGCCGAGAACGAAGACGCAGAGGATGGCTGCTGTCGATCGGTGCATGGCTGCAGACTACCGTGCTGCCGGGTGGGATATTGCGCGGTGGGCCGGGATTACTTCCAAACCGGCGCGCCCGGGTTCGGGAACGGCTCCAGGCAATTCTCGCGGCAGCTGTCGGGGGGCTGAATTGCGAAGGATGCAGAGGCGGAGACCTCGACGATCCCATCCGCGGCGATGCGCCAGATGGTGGTGTCGTCGGTGCCGTCCCCGGTCTGCACCAGAAGGTGCTGTCCCGCGAGCCGGGCGACCCTCAAGAAGGCACGGTCCGCAGCCTCGCCCTGGGACGCGACCACGGACCCCTCGGCGTCCACCACGGTCAGCTCCCAGGAGCTGCCGCAAGGGCCATGGTCGGTGACGAACGCTCGGGCGCCGTCGCTGAGGGTGCAAACCTGCCACGCGGCGGGCCGCGGGACCTCTTCTTCCCCGCGGCGCCTTCGTTTGCGACCGTTCTTGTTTTTCTTCGCTGGGGCCGATGCGGCCTTGGCGGCTTCAAGCTCCGCGAGCGTGCTTTCGGTTCCGGCGTCGCAGCCGTCGATCGCTTCGTTCAGTGGGGCGGCAGAGCGGCGCACAGGCTCCGGATCGAGCTTCCAGTCGCTGAAGTAGTCGTCGGTGCGTAGGTCGGCGCGAAAGGGCGTCTGCCGACGTCGATACTTGCCGGGCTCGAAGAAAACGCCGTTGAGCTTGGTGTCGAGCTTTCCCTTGAAGCCCACGACGATGCCCTGGCCGTCCAGGGCACGGAATGTGTCCCCGCCGACACCGTCGAGGTCGCCCAGCGGTGCGGTCACGCGAGTTTGGGTGTCGAGCAAGTAGAACGTCCCGCGTGGGGCGTCGCAGTCGCTCTGACCGGAGACGCGTTCGACCAGAAGCAGTCGGTCCCCGGCGCGCCCGCGCAGCGCCGTACCTTCCATGAAGCGATGCATCGCTCCGGACTCGTCCACCCAGTGCAGAAACATCTCGTTGCGGTTGTAGGTCGAGCGGGTTGCCTTGCTCCATGGCGAGCCGGCCGAGACCGCGATCGTTGTGGCAGGGTCGATCACGAGCGGCTCGCGGGCGGTGCCGGAGACGCCAAAGACCTCGAGGTCCGCGATGTGGATCTTGGGCTCCTTTGCGGTGCCGGGAAAGATCTCGAGGACCTCGAGGATGACATTGCGGGTGAGGACCGGCTCCACGAATTCCAGGAATTGTGGGGCGTTGTTGTCGGCCAACAACACGTCCGTAAAGCCGAGCTCGGTGTGCACGCGGATGCGCTTGGGGCGAGGGTAGGTCTCGAACTCGATCGCCCCACCAAAGAGCCGAAGGGAATGGATCTTGGCGGCAGCCGGGAAGTGCATGCCCAGCGCGCAGCGCTCCTCTCCACTGGGGATGCAGGTCCACGCCGTGTCGAGGTCGTCATCGCGCAGCAGCCGAGGCGAACCCTCCGAGACGGCCGACCATGCCGGGACTTCCAGCGCACCGGCAAGTGCGTAGACATCGGCGAGTTGGTCGACGCGAAACCCCATGTTCGTCGATCCATGTGCCGGAAGGGGCAGGCGCTTCTCGGAGCGAACGAGTGGGAGCACGGCGGTGGGCTCCGCGAGCTCCGCCCCAAGGTCGAGCCGAGCCTCGGGCTGCACATCGCCAATGCCTTCGAGCTGCTCGTCCCAGTCGGTGTCGAACGCGTCGGTCCCACCGAACGGCTCGCTCTCCAGACCTAGGAGTTGGGCAACCGTATCGCTGACGACCGTGCAGGCCGAGGTCGAGAGCAGCATCGCCACGATCGCAGTCGCCCGAATTCGCGTCATGATCCGACGCATTGGTACCACGCGTCTGGACGCTGGTACGATCTCGCTTGGGTGAAGAGTTGGCTCGCTGCGGCCATGCCGCGTCTTCTGCTCGCTGGGTTGGTGTTCGCGCTCACCGGTGCTTCGCCGTACTTCGGACGGTTGATGAACGCCAACGAGCGGCCGAGGCTGCTGCAGGGGATCGCGTGGGTCGAAGACGGCACGTCTGCCATTGACGGGCCTGCCACCGGGCACATCCCCGCGGGAATCGATGTGTCGCGGACCCCGGCGGGAACGCTGGTGCCCAACAAGCCGCCGGGGACCACGGTGCCTGCGGCGCTCGCATACACCTTCGTTCGCGCGACGCACAACCCCACCCTCGAGACGTACACCCAGGTGGCTCGCGTCTTGGGCGGCTGGCTGCCGATGCTCCTGCTCATCGCCTTCGCCTGGAGGCGGCACCCCGATCGCGCGGGGGCCTTTGGGCTCGTGGCGCTCACGCTGGCGACGCCCTGCCTAACCTACGCGCGACTCTTATACGGACATACCTTGGCTGCCAGCTGCTTGTGGGGCGGCGTGATGCTGCTCGAGCGCGCGCGTGCCGAGCATCGCGTGGGCTGGGCGGTTGCCGGAGGACTGATCGCCAGCGCGGCGGTGACGGTGGAGTATCTCGCGGCGTTCGCAGGACTGCCCATCGGGATATGGTTGGTCCTCGACGCGCGCAGACGGGGCGCTTGGGCGGTTGTCGCAGCCTCTTTCGCCGGCGCGTGCCTGCCGATCGTCGCGGTGATGCTCTACCACGACGCGCTCTTTGGGAGTCCGTGGCTGACCCCCTATCACTTCGTGGTGCGCGAAGGTTTCGCCGAGATTCACGGCCGAGGGCTGCTCGGCCTGACGTGGCCGACGACGGACTCCGTCTTCGAGCATCTGCTCTCTCCGTGGGGTGGGCTGCTGTACTGGGCCCCGTTGAGCGTGCTCGCGATCGCTGCCATGGCACGCGCCGTTCAAAAG
>CAYGTG010000900.1:0-3897 GCA_964352485.1 uncultured Nannocystaceae bacterium
GGAGCGAAAAAGACGAGTGAGACGTCGTGTCGGGTTTCACCACGGGCTGCTAGTGTAAGCGGTTGTCGGAACGCCTTGGCGCCGGCGTCCAGAGGGACACACCGGACCCGGGGGGAGCTGGTAGTCTCAAGTTTGGTGCGGTCCTCTCTTTGTCTCGCGCTCACGCTGTGCTCACTGGCGGCGTGCGGCGACTCCAGCTTCCAGTGCGCGGAAGACAGCCAGTGCACCCAAGGCGGCGTGGCGGGGTTTTGCGAGGTCAACGGCTACTGCTCGTTCCCCGACGACGAGTGCAACACAGGCCGCCGCTACGGGAGCGAGGCGTCGGAGGATGTGGCCGGCACCTGCGTCACGACGATGGCCGGGAGCGGGGTGACGGGCGCGGCGAGCCTGAGTTCCGGCTCATCGGGCGCTCAGAGCAGCGACGCTCAGAGCAGCGGCGCTCAAAGCAGCGGCGAGCCCGTCACAACCTCGACGTCATCGGGGCCGGAGTCTGCCACCTCCAGCGAGACGGGCTCCATTCCGCAGGATCCCAACATCATGTTCGTCTCCTCGGTGCCGGTACCGTTGAGCGCGGACTTGGTCAGCACTGCCGACGTCCTCTACAACGAACTCGCCGCGGACGCGGGACTCGCCGGAACCTACGTCGCGTGGCTGACAACGTCCCGAGCAGCGGCCGTCTCTCGGCTCGTCTCCGCCCGAGGCTGGGTCCGAACCGACGGCCGGCCGTTTGCGGACCGCATTTCGGACCTCGCGGCCGGCTTGGTCTACTACCCTCCCATCCTCGACGAGAGCGGGGAGACCGTGCGCGGCGTTCGGACCTTCACCGGAACCGGAGCCGACGGCAGCTCGACCGCAAACTGCAGCGACTGGAGCGAGTCCGACAACGCTGACATCACGTTCGGGTTTGGCAGTCCGGGCGCCACGTGGCCCCACTGGACCGAATCCGGCTCGGCCGGTTGCGTGCCGGACAACAGCCCCGCGCACGTCTATTGCTTTGGAGTCGATGCCGAAGCCGAAGTCGCTGTCGAGCCCCTCGAGGGTCGCCGAGCCTTCATGTCGGTTTCGACCAAGGCTGGCGACGGTGGCATCTCAGCCTTCGATGCCATCTGCGCTCAAGAAGCGGAGGGCGCCGGCTTGGATGGGTCGTTCAAGGCGTTCTTGGGTACCGACACCAGCTCGGCAATGAGCCGCTTCGACGCGTTTGGTGCACCGTGGGTCAATATGCAGGGCGTGCCGCTCGTCGAGATCGCTTCTGATCTCCTCGTGTCCGAGCACATCGATGCCCCGCCCAACTTCTCCGCCACCGGAACTCCGGTTCGCGGGTTCTTCTGGACCGGGGCACGGACGGCCTTTGACCCCGGCGCGCAAAACCACTGCCAAGACTGGAGCGGCGTGGGCTTCGGCCTGCACTACCAGACGTCCAGCACGACCGACTGGTTTGACGACTCCGTCACCCAGTGCGGCAACCAGCACCACGTGCTGTGCTTTGAAGAATAGCGAAGCTCCCTTCAGCGCTCCAACCCGGGAGAAGCGCTACTGCCCGCCCACGCTTAGCTGCGACCGTCCAGCGGGGGACAGACGGAAGTCATCCGCCGAAGTTGCGTTCCACATCCTTTGCAGCTCCTCGGGCGCGGTGCCGTTGAGCAGTGAGCGCTCGGGCAGCTCCGGGAAGGTCTCCTGAAAGGTGCGAACCTCGGTGGGGGAGATGCGGTGCGTGAGGTGCCGGCGCCGAAGATCCACGGGTGACTCCAGTCCCGCTGCGCCGCACAGCTCGAGCACGGACTCGACGGTCTTGTCGTGAAAGCTCGCGACCCGGAGCGACTTGTCATCGACGTGCAGCCCTTCGACCAGCCGTGGCTCCTGCGTAGCGACCCCTGCAGGACACTTGTTGGTGTTGCACTTGAGCGCCTGAATGCATCCCAGCGCAAACATCATGCCGCGCGCGGCATTGCAGGCGTCGGCACCCAGCGCAAGCTGCATCAAGACGTGAAACCCGGTCGCGATCTTGCCTGCACTGAAGATCTTCACGTCGTCACGAATGCCAGCACCGAGCAAAGCGTCATGGGCGAACAAGAGCCCGTCTCGAAGCGGCGCACCAACGGAGTTGGAGAACTCCAGGGGCGCGGCACCGGTTCCACCTTCGCCCCCGTCGATGGTGATGAAGTCGGGCCCTTCGCCGGTCTCGACCATGGCTTTGACGATGGCGAGGAACTCCCCAGGGTGGCCGATGCACAGCTTGATGCCGACGGGTTTTCCACCGCTGAGCTCGCGAAGCTTGGTGACGAACTCGACGAGGCCGCGCGGGGTCGAGAATGCGGTGTGTCCAGGAGGAGAGTTCACGTCCTGCCCCATCGGGACGCCGCGAATCTTGGCGATCTCCAGGGTCACCTTCTTGGCCGGCAAGATACCGCCGTGGCCGGGCTTGGCACCCTGTGAGAGCTTCAGCTCGATCATCTTGATCTGCGGGTGCTTGGCGGTCTCGACGAACTTGTCGGCATCGAAGTTTCCGTCCGCCCCCCGGCACCCGAAGTAGCCGGTTCCAACTTGCCACACGAGGTCGCCGCCGGGCTCGAGGTGGTACGGAGACACTCCGCCCTCACCGGTGTTGTGCGCGAAGCCTCCCAGCTTGGCGCCGGTGTTGAGCGCAAGCACGGCATTGCTGGACAACGAGCCATAGCTCATCGCCGAGATGTTGAAGATGGAGGAGGTGTACGGATGCTTGCATCGCTTCTCACCGACGAGGATTCGGCCACTCGAAGGGTCGGGATGCTTCGGCACCATCGAATGCGCGATCCAGGTGTAGCCAGTGCCGTACACATCGGCCCGGGTGCCAAACGGCATCGTCGATACGGCGTTCTTGGCGCGCTGATAGATGATCGACCGCTTCTCGCGGCTGTACGGATTTTCCTCTTGGTCCGACTCGACGAAGTACTGCCGCAGCTCGGGGCGAACCGACTCGAAGAAGTAGCGCAGCCGGCCAAGGACCGGGAAGTTCCGCAAGATGGTGTGGCTGTGCTGCGTGATGTCGGCAACGCCCATCGCCCCGAAGGCGATCGCCAGCACGCCAAGCAGCACGCCCACCGGCCAGGCCACCACCAGCATCCCTACGGCTGCGGCAACCATGACCGCCAACACCACGAAGAAGGGAGTGCGACCCCACCGGTCCACGAACGCTGGAACCCGCGCGCCGGGGCGCTCCCATTTCTTCAATCTCCGCCCGCTTGCCGACATGGCCGCACGCTACCACCGAGGCCCCGACCCGTTCGTGTTTGTAGGGAAATCTCCCGGGGGTGGTCGACCGGCTGTTGCGGCAGGTGCCCTTTCGATGCCGAGATAGACCTGTGGCGCGAAGAGTGCGTTGATGTTCTACCCAATGCTCCGTCGTGCTCTCCCATTCGCACTGCTGCTCGGATGCTCCTCCACGCAGGGCAACGCACCCGCTGGTTCGGAGGAACGCTCGAGCGCTCCGGGCGAGCCCGCCCAAGAACAAGGCGCGTCCGCGGACCCCGTGGCCCCGACTGCTGATCCCCTGCCCGTGTCCGAGACCGACCTCGCTGCCTTCAGCCAGAGCATCAACGCATTCACCGTCGACCTGTACAAGCAGGTCTGCGGCGCGGATGGCAACCTGGTGCTCTCGCCCGCGAGCGTCGCGATCGCTCTGGGCATGACGTACCAAGGCGCCACGGACATCACCGCCGCCGAGTTCGAGAGCGTGCTGCACATCGAGGGTATCGAGCCGGGCCAGTGGCACGCGGCCGCTGGCGAGCTCACGCAACGATGGATGACGACAACGCCCGCCCCCGAAGGCCAGCGCGCCGCCCCCGAAATCGCTCTGGCCAACCGCCTGTTTGGAGCCAGGAGCGTGCCCTTCAAGGACGCCTTCGTGGCGGCCAGCGC
>CAYGTG010000901.1:0-3894 GCA_964352485.1 uncultured Nannocystaceae bacterium
ACCGAGCCGAACGCGAACGCGTCCGCCTCGTCGAGACCCCCCAGGTGCCGCTCGGCGTTGTCGGTATCACCATCGGCCAGCGCCGCGTCCATCGCCAGATAGGTCCGCAGCGGCGCGTAGATCGGTCCGGCGAGGGGGCCGTCCTCGGCGGTGGGCTTGGGCCACGACGGACGCCGCAGCGCAGGGTCTCCGCGCAACCCCGCCCCCTCGGTCGTACCATCGGCGGTCGCGGTCAGCGCGTTGCCTTGACCGTCGGCGGCGCGCACCAGCACCCAGGCCCGGTCTCGCGGGATCGAGGTCGCAAGCTCCAGCACGTGCGGGCCGGGCTGGACGGGGACCGAGAACCGGCTGCGGCGCGGTGCATAGCGGTCCGTGCGGTCCGTGCGGTGGATGAGGGTGCCGTCGAGCCAGACCCGCATCGCCTCCTGTCCGCTGACATCGAGCACGATGGTGTCGCTGTCGCTGCGGACGGTCGTTCGCAGCGTCCGCACCCCGGAGCGGGGCGTCGGGTTCCACACCCGCACGACGCAAGACAGCGGCACGACGGCCGCACTCGGGTCGGGGATAAACGCATCGGGATCGACGCCTTGAAGCTCATAGTCGCCCAGCCGCCCTTCCAACACGGAGGCTTCCCATGCCTGGACGCAGCCCTGATCCTCAAACAGGCCTTCGTAGGGCTCGCCAAGGCGCCGCGCGATGGAGGCGCGCAAGCTCAGCAGCGGCTGCCGCACCGAGAACGGGAGCTTGGCCAGATCGCCCTCGTGTTTGGAGAAGAAGGCCCGGAAGCGGGCATCGTCGTCCGCCCGGTCGCCGTGACTACGCTGCAACGCCCTCGAAGCAACCTGGGCGGCCGCGTCGACGAAGACGTCATCGTTGCCCAGCGCCTGCTCAAGGATCTGGTAGGCGAGGTCGGCTTCGGTCTTGGCGTCGTCACGCCCCTGGGCGATCAGCAGCCGGGTCAGGCCCGCACCGGCGTCCCCCTTCGCCACCAGATGGTCCAGGTGCGCCACGGCCGAGTCCGGCGCGCCCAACCAGATCCACTCGAGATGGGCAAGGTCGCGCCGGGCTTCGATGTCCTGCGGATGGTCCTGCAAGTGGGCCCGCAACGCCGCCGCGGCCGCCCCAGGATCGGAAGGATCGAAGGCCACCGACGACGCGTCGGGCTTGCACGCGACCGCAGCGGTCAGCAGCAACCCCACCGCGAGATGGGAGAGATGAGAAAAGCGTCGAATCCGGAGCATGGATGAGGGGGCCGAGCTATCGAGCACGGACGACTTCAAAGTCTTGTTCGAGGGCAGCGTCCACGCGTCGCAAGAACTTCCGGAGTTCGGGGTAGTCCTTGGGCGAGATGCGCTGTTGGGGGAGCTCGAGGCTGGTTCGGACCTCGGCACCGTCGTCGGTGGCCTGAACCTCGAGCGAAAACCTGCCGACGTCGGTGGACAGCGATGTCGGCGTGGGCATGGTGGAGAAGCGATAGCCGGTCGGGAGTCTGTATCTCAGCGTGTGCGTCTCCTGCATCGGCACGTCGAGCACCAGCGGGTAGTCGCGAGACGACTTTGGCGCGAGCGCGGACGTGAAGCCCGAGTCCCGCCCCGTGACTTTGAAGCGCAGGCTGTCGCCGGTCTTGGTGGCCCACTGCGGGACCTGGGCTCGAGCCCGCAGGGTCGCGGGTTTGGTGATGTCGTCGATCCCGGGCGCCGCGACGTCTTGCACGTCGACCCCGGGGAACGAACCGCCCAGCGCACGGGTCATGCGCTCGAGCTGCTGCTCGGCGGATTGGAACTGGTAGCGCACCGAGCTGGCCGAGGCGCCGCGCACCGTCACCGCGTGCTCGAGCGTGGCCGCGCCCGATGCTGTGAGCGTGACCTCCTGCTCCAGCGCCCGGACGTTGTCCTTCGCATCACTGACCGGGATGGTCCGGTACTGGGCGCCCTTCCCGTCGCGCACCACCAGCACGCTGGCCCCCTGGTCCGATGCTGGGAGTTCGTCCGGGCCCGACCACTCGGCGGTGCCGTCGAGGAAAAGGTCGAAGGCGGGCACGTAGGTGATCGCGTGGTTGAACACGGCCAGGGACGCGGGCTCCTTCGGCATCACGCCCTGGTCTCGGGTGCGGACGAGCACGAGGTTGGCCTCAATGCCAACCTCCTCGAGCATGACCTTGAGCAGGCTCGCCTTGTCCTTGCAGTCGCCGAACCGACGGCTGAAGATCTCGGTGGTGCGATAGGGCTTGTACCCGTGGATCCCGAACTCGAGCCCGACGTATCGGGTGTTGCGGACCACGTAGGTGTAGATCGCATCGACCTTTTGCCGGTCCGTCGCGTCTTCGGGCAGCCCCGCGATCGCCTCCTGCACCCCGCCTCGGATCGCGTCGTCGACGACCAGCTGCTCCCGGACCAAGTCCCAGTACCAGTCGCCCACGTCGTTCCACGTCTCGTACGTGCTCGCGTGCAGGAAGTCCGCGATCTCGACCCACCCCGGCATGCCGCCCTCGGGCGTGATCGCCTTCACGTCGGTCTTGGTGTAGCGGTACAGCGTGGACGCGCCGTCGTCGGTGGTTTTCTTCTTCACGCCGGCGCGGTTGAAGTAGATCGGCTTGTCCGAGGGGGCTTCGAGGATGTACTCGACCGTGCCGATCGGCGCGCTGCCCTGAAGCGGCATCAAGTCACCGAAGTACTCATCGAACATGTTCTTGGCCGCGACGTCGCGGCGCAGGAACGCGACCTCGAGCGTGTCCCCAGGCCTCAGTCCGCCGAAGCCGACGCGGATCTGCCGCTGGTCGTAGTACATGCGGTACCCGGCCGAGGCGAGCGCGACCACGCTGACCTCCCCGAGTTCCTCGATGGTGCCGTCCTTGCGGCGCACCCGGGCGCGGCGGACTTCCACGATGCTCTCGGCGGGATCGTAGCTCAGCCCTTGCACGGCCTGCGAGCGAACCCCCCGGTCGTCAAGAATGCGGATCACCCGGTGGTCGAGCCGCTCGGTGAGCCCGTTGGGGAGCACCTTGACCGCCATCCGGTGATGCAGGACCGCGGAGTCCTTGCCCTTCCAAGCCGCCGGCACCTCCGTCTTCTTCGCGATCGCGTCGAGGTCCAGCCCATAGCGGGTGAACAGGTCACTGGGAGCCGTGGCATCGAGTGAGGCGAGCAGGTCGCGAACCTCGGGCTGCTGCGGCCGGAGATCGAGACTGCGCCGCAGGCTGCTGGCGGCCGCCGACAGGTCGTCGTTGCGCATGAGCAGGCGGCCCAGCGCCGCGTGGAGGTCCGCATCGTGCGGCGCCAGAGCGAGCGCCTTGGCCCAGGCGGTTCGGGCCGCGTTGATGTCTCCTCGGGATTCCTCCAGCGCAGCCACGCTGACGTGGCGCTCAGGCAGACCAGGGGTGGCGTCGGCGGCTTGGCGTGCCAGCGCGACTGCGGCATCGGCCTCGCCCAGCTCCAGCAAGACCTCGATGCTCGCGCCGGCGAGGTCCGAGGATGCGTTGGACGAGCCCAGGACCGCCAGTGCGTCCTTGGTTCGACCCGCCGCGTGGAGGCGGGATGCGTACTCCAAGCGCAACCGCTGGGCGTGCGGATTGCGTTCGACCAGCGTCGCCAGCCACTGCAGCGACCACCAGCGGAAGCCGGCGGTTGCGGCCTCGTCGACCATCGCGAGCTCGACCACGGGGTCGCCGGGCGCGACGGCATGAGCCTCTTCGAGGTTGGCGCGATAGCGACTGTGCAGCCCCATGGACTGGTGGCGCCAACCCATCTCGAGCAACATCTGGGCCAGCAGCGGCGCGCTTTGGGAGCCCTCTGCCCTGCCGAGTTCGATGCCCTTGCGCAGCGCGGTGAGGCTCTCTCCGGGATCACGCTCGACCAGGGCACGAAGCCAATGACTGCGGGAGGACGGGTTCTGATC
>CAYGTG010000902.1:0-3889 GCA_964352485.1 uncultured Nannocystaceae bacterium
ATCCGAGAGCGGGCCCTCACCTGTTTTGAGCTTGCCGAACGCGAGGATGATGCCGAGCGGCGGACCTCGCTGACCACGTTTGTGGTGGTGGGCGGCGGTCCGACCGGGGTGGAGATGGCCGGCGCGATTCGAGAGCTTGCGCGCACCAGTGGCGGGCGGGCAAAGTCTCGACTGCAGAGCGAAGGCGTCCGCGTGATCCTCGTGGAGCTTGGCGACCGGGTGCTGTCTGCGTTCGACGACTCGTTGTCCGCATCGGCCAAGGCCCAGCTCGAGGAGCTGGGGGTCGAAGTCCGAACCGGATGCAAGTTCGAGTTCTGCGACCGTCCGGGTCGGGTACGGGTCGGAGGTCAGGAGTTGGGCGTGGGCGCCGTCATTTGGGCAGCGGGAGTCGAGCCGGTCTCGCTGGCGGAGCGATTGGGCGAGACGGCCGATGACGGTCGGGTGATTGTGGAGGCAGACTGCAGTCTTCCCGGGTCACCCGAGGTGTTCGCGATCGGAGATATCGCGCACTATCAGCCCGTGGGCACGTCTAACCCGCTCCCTGGGCTTGCTCCGGTGGCGACGCAGCAGGGCGCACACGTGGCACGTCAGATCCTGCGCAGCGTGGCGGGCTCTGGACGCGAGGCGTTCGAATACAACGACCGCGGCATCATGGCGACCATCGGGCGCTCCCGCGCAGTGGCGCAGTCGGGTCGGTTTCACGCGAGTGGGCGGTTGGCTTGGCTGGCTTGGTTGGCGGTACACCTGGCGACGTTGGTGGGCTTCCGCAACCGAGCGGCGGTGTTCGTGAACTGGACCTGGCAGTACGCGACCTACCGCCGTGGGCATCGCATCCTGCTTCCAAGCTCGCAGCGCCTCGACCGTCCGCAACTCGACGCGGGCCCTGTGCGGGTCGAGGCCGGGGGCTTCGCTCGCCGTGCACTGCGGAGAGCTCTGGGCCCAAAGGCGTCAACCGACGCTCGACGAACGGGCTCGTAGCTCGTGCGTCGGCTCAGTGCTCGATGCGTGAACCGATCGGGGGTCTGCGGCGACCGGGGCGGATGAACGCTCTGTCGAAGAAGAAACAGTTCGCGGTGGTGCACCGCGCATCGCGACTGGGAGCACGAGACCGGGCTGCGGACATCAACACGGGCGCTCCCCCCCTCGGACCCGCAGCTGGTCGCTCAATTCATCGTCGTCGTAACTCGAATCTCGCCTTCGCTCCGCGGCAGCGCCTCGAGGTCGCAGCGGCCGGCTTCGCACTGCGAGTACACGCGTTCCTCCGGGACGCAGTTTGCCACCGGGCACAAGCCGCACTGTTGTCGGTACTCCTCGTCCAGCTCTCGCAGCTCGTCGCGAATCGGGTCCAGCTCCACCGCATCGGCCACCGCGACATCGCAGGAGATCGAGGGCAAACAGGTGTCTGGCATCACCTCATAGGCGGCTACGGCCTCACAGGCTTGATCATCGTCGCAGCTCATCGTCGAGTCGAGGAGCGACTACACATCCTCCGAGATGCGCTGGCAGGCTTCGTAGTCGATGGGGTCTTCGTCCACCACGGCAAATCCTTCTACGGCCGCGGCTTGTGAACCGCGCTCATTGGGCTGGCCGCTGTTGGTGTCGCAGGCGCCCAGCATGAGCGCGGCCGCGGCAATGGTCGTGAGCAGAGTTAGGCTTTGAGGTCGCTTAGTCATCATGCCCACGAAGGGGTGCAACGCGCGTTCCAATGGCTGCTGACCGATGAGAAGTTCCGGTCTCGGCTTGATGGACCAGACCGTGCGTCGCTGAATGGCTCACCTGTGCGGTCATGCACGGGGGCCCGCTCATCGGACTCACGGGCCCGACCGGAAGAGAATTGTCCGTGTCCACCCGTGGCGCGATCTCTGGGCCGCCGCGGGAGGAGGATTGCGCGATTCCGGCCGTTCTGCGCGGTCGCGTTGCCCATGTTAGCTTCGGCTCCATCCGCTCACCCGCGAAGGAGAATTTCGCTATCTCGCTATCTGACCCTCCACTTCGAACGCTTCCTATCCGAAAGGCCAAACGCGGCTTCTATCGCGGCTTCAGTCGTGACGTCACCGTCTCTTCAAAGGTGGCGATCGGCATTCTCGTTGTCTGGGCTGTCGCATTCCCAGAGCACGCCGCGGCGGTGCTCCAAACGCTCAACGCGACGATCTTGAAGAGCTTCTCGTCCTGGTACACCGCGGCGACCGGGCTTTTCTTCACCCTATGCGTCGCCCTTGCCGTGTGGCCGAAAGCAGGGCGTCTCAAGCTTGGCGCCCCCGACGACAAGCCGGAGTTCTCCCGCCTGTCCTGGTTCTCCATGATGTTCGGGGCCGGCATTGGGGTGGGGATGCTGACCTACGCCACGGGTGAACCGGTGTCTCACTTCCAAACCAACCCCGACATCATCGCGGGGACGGTGGAGTCGGCCAGTGCTGGCGCGGTTCGTTCCGCGTACCGCTGGTCGTTCCTGCACTGGGGCTTCTCGGCCTGGGGCACCTACGGCTTGTGTGGGCTCTCGCTGGCCTTCTTCGCCCACCGGCGCGGGCTGCCACTGACGATCCGCTCGGCCCTTGCTCCACTGTTCGGAACGAAGCTCTCCGGACCGCTCGGGCACGTCATCGACATCGTGGCCGTTGTCGCCACGGTCTTGGGTGTCGCGCAAACGCTCGGGTACGGGGTCGAACAGTTCGTCGCTGGACTCAGTCGCATTGGCGGTGGCGAATGGCTGACCACGCTCGGCGACGACGGCAAGGCCCACGCGTCGGCACCGGCCATCATGCTGTCGCTCGCGGTGATCATGGGCGCCTCCACGTTGTCCGCGTTGTCTGGCGTCGGCAAGGGCATCAAGTGGTTGTCCAACATCAACCTTGGGCTCAGTGCCTTCATCCTCATGTTCTTCTTGGTGTTCGGCTCGACCGCGTTCGCGCTGGAGACGCTGGGCGTGGGCATCGTCGACTACCTGGTCTCGCTTCCCAAGATGCTGGTCACGGTTTGGCCGGTCGATGGCACCCCCACCGAGCAGGCCATGGCGAAGTGGCAAGGCAAGTGGAGCGTCGTGTACTGGGCGTGGTGGATCGCGTTCGCCCCGTTCGTCGGGATGTTCTTGGCCCGGATCTCCAAGGGACGGACCGTTCGTGAATACGTCTTGGGTGCGATCCTCGCTCCATCCGTGATGTGCTTCGTGTGGTTTGCCCTGGCCGGGGGGACGGCTATCGATCTCGAGCTCTCCGGAGCCGCCAACGGGTCCATCCTCTCGGCGGGCTTGTCCGACCAGCTGTACGCCACCTTGGCCCAGCTGTCCTCGCCTGCGGTCGGCTACGGTCTGTTTGTCGTCGTGGTGGTGCTGTTGCTGACCTACCTCGTGACCTCGGCCGACTCGGCGATTCTCATCATCAACACGATCAACGCCGCTGGCGACGAAGGTCCCAAGGCCAAGCCCCACATCATCTTTTGGGGAGCGGCGCTCGCGTTTGTCGTGGGGGCGCTCCTGTTGGTCGGAGGACTCCAAGCGATCAAGACCGCGATGGTCATCGGCGCCCTCCCATTCTCGTTGGTGATGGTGCTGATGGGCGTGTCGTTGGTGCGAGCGATCGCGCGTGAGACCGAGTAGCCCGGCGCGAAGACGAGCCGTGAAGCCTGCTAACATGGCAGGCTTCACGGCGTAGGGCTGCTAGCCCGGGACGATGGTCTCGCAGCCAAACGCGATGTTGATCGATCCGTTCTTCGCGACCTGGGCTTTTTCGCAGGTCTGCGGGCACATCACGATCATGGTCGGTGCGGCTGGATTGTCGTAGTACCAGCCGTCGACGACCGCGTCGCACTCCGCCGCACCATCCACTCGGGGGATGGAGAGCGTTCCGCCAAGGCCGTCGTCGAAATCTACGTTGACCTTGTTGGGGTCGAAGGA
>CAYGTG010000903.1:0-3887 GCA_964352485.1 uncultured Nannocystaceae bacterium
ACGGTTGCTCGAGCGCCGTGCGGGTCCGAAGCCGCGTGGCAGTCCGGGTCGGGGCGTGTCGGCCTGCCGGTTTTGATTGGGGTCGCCGAAGGGCGCGGTCGGGCCGTCCGGATGCAGCGTACAGCGCGTCGTCCTCCGACCACGCAGCCAGCTCGGATGCCGACGCTGCCTCCAGTTCCGCCGCCGGCGCGACCGCGCGAAGATGGTCCGCGGTGACGGGCTGTGAACGTGGTCGAACGGGAGGCTTCGGCGACGATGGAGTCTGCGTCGCGGGCGTTTGAGCACCGGTGACCGACGCGGCGTGGGACGTCGCACCCTGCGAAGGTCTGCGTTCGGCCTTCGCAGCCGCGGCCGCTTTGGCCGCCGCCGCGGCTTCGGCCTCCGCCTCAGCTTCGCGTCGAGCCTGTTCGCTTGCCCGTGCTTTGGCCGCTCGTTCGGAGGGCAGATCTGGCAGCACAGGAGGACCCAACCAGAGCCCAGCGGAGATCAGCAGCCCGATCACCGGGACCCCGGATCGACGGTGTCGAGCGAGCGCGCCATCGTCGAGATGTCCTCGGTATCCAGGTCGAACAGCGAGACGAACGTCGCGCGGACCAGTGTCGGACGAGCATCGATGTAGAAAGCCCGGACAAAGAAACCTGGGCTCATCTGCACCTGGAACTCCACCGCCCGAACGCCGGTGGGCATCACGAAGTCGGACACACCGTAGTCGAGCTGAGCGTCATTCTCCTCGATCAGAACCTCGAGTTCCGCACGCGCGACGGCATAGGGGTCCCGAAGGTCCAACCCCACGAGTGACTCGGGAAGTCCGCCAAGGTCCACATCTGGCTCGGACAGCACCCCGTCGGTGTCGGTGTCCAGGCCTCCGTCCGTGTCGCCCTCGTCATCCTCGGCCGTGAACTCATCGAGGCCCTCGAGCGCGTCCACATGCCCGGCCTGAAACGCGTGAGAGGGTGCCGTGCCATCGAGCGCGACGCCGAGAACCTCGGGTGGGATCTCGAGGTCGAGGCGCTCGGGATCCTGCTCAGCCACGCTCCAGGGCGGAGAGAGGAACTCCACCCCAAAACTCCCGTCGGCCGCAACCCAACGCACCTGGCCGTATGCGCCCTCGCTGCCGGCGGGGACGGCGTGGCAACCGACGACCAACAGCACGATGAGAACGAGCGTTCGCACGAGGAGCCCTTCGTCCCCCAACGGCCCGGAGTTGAGGGCGTGCCGAAGCTGGGACATATGGACTTGCGGCGTCCCCCTGCGGTCCGACTCTGCCTGTCGAAGCGGCGCTCAGGGTTCGTCGCGAGAACCCGCGCCCACCCCGACCCGTGCCCACTCCCGAAGGAACAGCGGACTCTGCCGATCGAGGCTAACCACAGAGAGGGTGTCCTCCCGCGAGTTGGCGACGTAGAGCTGCTCTCGCGCAGCGTCGATCGCCATCTCGTTGGGCCCCTCCCCCACGAGGATGCGTTGCACCACCGTGAAGGTCGCCAGTCCAACAACGGCCACAACCCCGTCGCTGAGACAGCTCACCAAGGCGAGCGCCTCCTCGTCCGGGGGACGATAGACCGCAAGAACGTTGGGGTTGCTGCACAACGCGACGGAGCCCAAAGGCGTGTTGCGCGGTGCTTCGGACTCCGGGTCGATCGACGTATCGACCCGCGCAAGAGCTCCGGGCGTGGTTTGCACGAGCAGCAGGCGGTCCCCCACAGCGGGGTCTTCGAACGCGAGGTCCCCCATGATCGGTCGGGCCACGACATTGTCGGCTCCGATTCCCGAGATCCGGGTGTCATTGCCGGCGAGGATCACTTCGAGGCCCGCCGCGACGGTAAACGACTTGATGCCTGGCCAGTAGCGGTGCGTCGTATACAGCAGCGGTCGCTCACATCCGCGGGTCACCTCGGCTGCACTCGAGGGATCGCAGGCCCGCGCCGCGACGGAGAACCCTCCGGCGGCGTCGAACTCGTCGAACGGATCCTCCCGATAGAACTCGTTGTCCGAGCGCGCCGTGATCTCCGGACCGAACTCACCGTCGAGGTCGACAAGGGTGAGTTCACCCTCGAGCAGGTGCGGAAGGTAGGCGAATCGAAACCCTTGGTCGTCGAGCGTCACGCGCGAAGGATCGGGACCGATGCTCCCAGCGTCCTCGGTGGAGCGTCGTACCTGATGCAGGTCATCGCAGACGCCAAACTCGTCCTGGCCGCAGTCGAGCGTGACGCCCTCAGCGTTGGGAACAACATCGACCCAAACCAGCGCGGCCGGGGCGCGCTGAGGCAACAAGAGTCGATAGGGTCCGCCGGTGGTCTCCGCGCCTCGGGTGTCGACCGCGATGTTGCCAAGCCCATCGCCGAACACGACCGTCTGCTCCCCATCGATGAATGCCTGCGGCAGGCATTCGATCGTCTGATCTCCGTCCGCGATGCGCCGGCAGGGGCGCGTCGCCGAGAGAGTCGTCCCCGCGCTCGCAATCTCTGCATCGAGCGCGGCGTGGAGCGCGACGAGATCGAGCGCAGCCAGGGTTCCGCCGGCTTGCACTCGGTCCCAATTGCCGTTGGCCACAAACAACCATTGCCCGTTCGGGGAGAGTGCGAGCCCACTGGGCTGCCGCAGAGAATCGAGCGTTGGCGCCGGATCGGTGCCGCCACAGCTTCCCAGTGCCACCAACGCGACGGCGAGCGATGCCCGAACCATTGGCAGGCAGTGTAGCAACGCGGCGAAACGACCGGGCGCCGGTCATCCCGCCGCGATCGACACCGCGCTTCGTGCCCAACCCGACGGATAGACGGCCCACGACGCAGCGAACGCCATCAAGGCGCCGAGGGTTGCCACCGCCGGGGCCACGATTTCTGCCAGTGGCCGAGAAATCGCCGGGCCGGAGCCGACGACGGCCCCTGCGGACCGCAGGATCACGACGGTGAGCAAGACCGGCGTCGCGAGCGTGAGCGAGAGCATCACCATTCCGTCCAGATGGACCGCGAAGACGCTGGGTAGCTCGGCCATCGAGGGGAGCCAGAGCTCGAGGCGCCCCGGTGGCAGGAGACTGCCCTGATCTCGGAGGACCACCAACGCAGGATGGTGCAGTCGCAGGGCCAGCGCGGCGACCAGCGCCCCGCTGACGCTCATGCGAACCAGCGCGGAGGGCACGGTATTCAGGGCCACAGCCGAAGCCGCTGCACCGCCCAGCAGAGCGTAGGCCGGCAAGCTCGCAAGTACACCCAACCCGGCACCGAGCAGGAGCTCGCTCCCGATCGCGAGGATCCAGCTCGGCGCAGACTCGAGCACCACGGGCGACGCATCCACGCTCGCCGCGACCCCCACCGCAACGGCCGCCGCAGCCGGCCACCAAAGAGGCCCGACCGCCACAGCCCAATGTGGCTGAAGCCTCAACGCGACAAACCAGCGCAGGGCCAGAAGCGATGCCCCGGCGAGCTCGGGCTCAAGGTCCATCGAGGTCCAGCGCAACACCGTCCCGACCCAGGCCTTCGACATGCCCCCAAGCGGAGACCGTCTGCTCCACCGCGACGTCGAACGCAGCCGCGCCGGTGAAGGCCAATGCCGCGAGCACCGAAAGCCCCCGGATCATCGCCGCGAGACCTTGGTCCTGCAGACCCAGCCACAGCACAACCATCCCGCCGATGACTGCTCCCGCGGCACCGGCAAGAACCAGCGGCAGCAACACCGTCACGGCCAGCATCAACATTTCTCGAACGATGTCGAACAACTCCGTCATGCGTATCCCTTCACCAATCCGCCGATGACGACGTCCCAACCGCCGACCGCGAGAAACAGCAGCAGCTTCACCGGGACGCTGACCAGCGGCTGCGGCACCGAAGCCAGGCCACCCAGCATGAGCGCCTGACCCACGACCAGATCGGCCAACACGAACGGAACGAGGA
>CAYGTG010000904.1:0-3887 GCA_964352485.1 uncultured Nannocystaceae bacterium
CCGTAGAGGTTGAACGATCGACAACGGGGCGCAGGGCTTCGGTTCCGTAAAGTTCTGCGTAACCCCGTCTGAGACCGAAGCAGCGGGTTTGTAGCACACAAGATGCGCACCCGGCGGGCTTCACGAACTCCTCGGTGCTCAAACCGGGGACGGCGTCCGCCAGCGGGACGAACCGCCGCAGATCCCCGGGTACCAAGCACAAGGGAAGGCCACACATGGATTCGAAGCCGTCGACGGTCAGACCCGCAGCCTCACCCAGTCTCATGCCCTCACCGACCAGCGGCAGCACGTCTTCGTAGCGAGGGATCAGCGCGCGGGTGCGCGGGACAAGGTCGGTGGACGGGGCGACGAAGGAGACGTTGACGGCCGCCGAGGGCCAGCGCGTCGCGACCATGCGGATGAACTCGGGGAACTGTTCGTAGTTGAGCTGACACAAGACGAAGTTCAAGCGCAGCTCGATGGAGGTGGCCGCCAAGGCGTCGATGCCGGCCACGGTGGCCTCGAAGGTTCCCGGAGCCTCGGTTACCTGGTCCGATGTCTCGGCATTGAGCCCGTGCAACGAAACAAACGCTCTGTCCACCCCGGCATCGGCCAGCTTCGCGGCCAGATTGTCGTCGGCGACCCGCGTCGCGTTGGTCTGGAGTTCGACCTCGGCGACGCCGGCCTCCTTCGCGTACCGCACGTACTCCAGCAGCCTGCGGTTGAGGGTGGGTTCGCCGCCGGAGAGCGCCAGGCTGCCACGTTTCCCGGCGATGTGATCGATCGCCGCGCGTACGTCCGCGTCTTCGGGGTCGGGCAGGTGTGTACTGACGAAGCAGAACGTGCAGCTCTGATTGCAGCGGAAGTTTACGCGGACGATCGCGGCGGGCATCGAGGACCCGTCGGGCCTTCGGTACACCTCGTGGGTCACCAGCTCTCGCTGTGCTTGAGCTTTCGGGGTGCCGATTACCGTCAGCCGTCGCCGAAGCGAGGACGAGGACAGGGGGCGTGCGTGGTGACCCAGTCCCGCAGGCAGGCCCGGGCAACGCTGGGCGACGACGCAGTCCTCGCACGCAGGGGCGTGGGTGAAGTTGGCTCGTCGAGTGGCGCCTGGGTTGAGCGCGAAGACGTGGGCCACGGCCGAGGGGTTCTCGAAGGTGCATGGCGGAACGAACGCGGCCGGGTCCATGCTGGCCGAAAACTCTGCACGCCGCGCGGCACGGACGAAGGCCGCAGCGGCCGCGGTCGCCTCCGAGAGCTTGGCCAGCGCGTCGGGCCTCGGCGACGACGTGGGGACGCCAAACCAGAGCGTGCGGGGGGCCAGGCCGTGCTTTGCGAGATGCTCCGGCAGGACAGCGACGTCGGTAAGGTTGCCCGCGACCACCGGGGTCGCCGTCTCGTAGGCCAGCGCCGAGCCCTCGAGTTCGAGCAGGGTCGTGCGCACGGCGGCGCCGGTGCCGGTCACACCGGTGAACGCGTCGAGCCGCGGGCCCCAGGCTGGCAGATGCACGCGCACCACGTCCAAGCCCGCGCTGTGCAAGGCGGGGATGTCGAGGTGTGCGCCGTGGGTCTCCAGCACCAGTTCCGCCTGGGTGCGGGCTCGGGTCCACGAGACAAGCTGTACGAGGTCATCGCGCAGGGTTGGTTCGCCACCGCTGAGGACGAGCGTGTCCGCACAGGCCTCGATGGCGGCCAGCAATGCGGCTCGCAGCGCAGGCCCGCCGGCGACCTCCGGTCTTTCCCGGTCGCGTCGCCCGCTGCAGAACTGGCAGCGCAGCTCGCAGGTCTCGTTGGTCAGGACCCGCAGCGTGCGACTCACAGCAAGTCCTCCACGCGAGCCGGAGCGCCTGCGGCCCATGCTCTAGCTTGAGCGGCGAACAGCGTGCACCAGGTGTTGCGGTCGGCCGAGTCCGGCTCGTAGCGGACGACGCCGTGGTCGTCGCCGAGGGCGTCGAGGAACGTGAGCCCACGGTCGATGGCCGCGCGGTGTCCTGGAGGGTCATGGAGGATCCACAGCCGGACCGCTTGGGCTGTGGCGTCGGCCCGGCTGGGGCCTCCGTCGCTCCAGGCCGGGATGCCACCGTCTTCACGCTGAACGTTCTCGAGAAATCCGAGTGCACCGTCGAGGTCGACGGCGACGGGGACCTCGAGGTCCCGCAGGGCGAAGAGGCCCTCGCATCCATAGGCATGCGCGTGAACATAGGTGGACGCATGCGGCGGGGTGAGCAGGCGCCCGGTCGCATCCTGTTGGACTTGCAGCTCCGCCAGCCAATTGAGCGTCGGCGTGCTCCATCCGCGTCGGGCCCGCGCTGCACATCCCACGGCCAGCTTCAGCAGGTGCGGTCCGGGGACTGTGCTCCAGCGTGGGGCCTGCGCCGGGCGCACGACCGCGGTCGTGACGAGCTGTTGCCGCGCCTGCGTCCAGCGTGGGTCCTCGTGATCGTCGTTCGCCTCCAGCCCCGCCAAGGCGACCGCGGTGTCGAACGCGTAGACGAAGCCTCCGCGCCCGACGCGGTGCTCGAGCACCTGCGCGGCGAGCTGCGACGGCACGCTTTGGGGCACGGTGATCCCTCGCAGCGAGAACCATCGAAGGAGGAGCCCCGCCGCCTCGGGGTAGGGGTATCCGGGATGGGCCGGGTTGACCCACGACAACACGTCTCCGTCGTGGATCGCATGCTCGGCGAGCCAGGCTTCGGGCGTCATGGAGCGCTCCTGAGACGAAGCCGCTGCAGCAGCCGGCGGGCGGTGACGGTCGCGGTGCGCACCGGAGCCCCTGCGAGCGCCGGGTACGCCTCACACGCACTGAAGCAGCCGCCGCAGGACAACGCCTTGATGTCGCGCCGAGCCTGCAACACGTCGTCCCCGTGCCAAAGCGATTCGAAGGTGTGTTCGCGGAGGTTTCCCAGCGGCCGGTCGTACAGGTGGCAAGGATACAAGTCGCCCTCGGGAGCGATGAAGACCGCGCTGCGCAGCGCCTGACAGGGCACACCCGAGGGTTCGCCGCCCGCAACCGCCTCGAGGTTGACCAAGTAGATCGACTCCATCAGCTCCACGAGCGTTCGCGGGACCCCGCGCCGGGCTGCGTGGCGCCGCAGCAGGTCGCCCGGTGGCACAGCCCGCGGCCCGATGTCGTCGTTGCCGAAGAAATGGGCCGAGGTCTGCAGCCAGTTCCAGTGCCAGCGTCGCAGGTCGAACCCCGCTGCCTTGAGCATGGCCTCGGTCCTGGGCAGGGCGTCCACCGTTTGACTGGAGATCGTCGTGCCCACGTGAACCTCGACTCCGCGCAGGGCCTCGAGCCGCCGGAGGGTTTCCAAGGCTCGTTGCGCCGATCCTGCCCGTCCTCGCACCTCGTCGTGGACCTCGGGCGGCCCGTCGATGCTGACGGTCACGATCATTTCGATGTCGTCGCGGGAGCCCCGAACCGCCGCCGTCACGGCTTCGATGCGCTCGGTCATCCACCCGTTGGTCTGGTAGTGCAGCACCGTCAGTCCCCTGGGGATCGTTGCCGCAGCGTGGAGCACTCGCTCGATGTCGGGGCGTACGAACGGCTCGCCGCCGGTGATGTCGAGCCACGTCAGCCGTCCCAGCTGCCCGAGCACGTCCTCGATCTCTTCCGCCGTCAGCGCGCCCGTGCCTGGGTGCTCCCAGGTGCGGCACATCGAGCACCGAAGGTTGCAACGCCGGGTCACGTCGAACACAACGCGGGTCGGGGTCGGCGGGCGATGCACCCATGTCTCGGCGAGACGGGCGATCATCTCCAAACGACGCGGCACGCTCCGATCATGCCATGGGGCGGGGCCGCCGGTGGGAAGGGTTTTGTGCGTGCGCCGCCGGTCCGCCGGGTTCAGCCACCGGGCTCGTGAAGGCTCGCGCCGAGGGCTTCGCAGGCCCGCTGCACGGCCTCCTTC
>CAYGTG010000905.1:0-575 GCA_964352485.1 uncultured Nannocystaceae bacterium
CGTGTGCCAGGGCGAGCGCTCGATGGCGGGGGACAACCGCACCCTGGGCAAGTTCAGCCTCGTGGGCATTCCCGCCGCCCCTCGCGGGGTCCCTCAGATCGAGGTTACGTTCGACATTGATGCCAACGGCATTGTGAACGTGTCCGCGAAGGACAAGGGCACCGGCAAGGAGCAGAAAATCCAGATCACCGCGAGCTCGGGCCTGTCCGAAGACCAGATCAGCGAGATGGTCGACGACGCGCAGAAGTTCGAGGACGAGGACAAGAAGCGCAAGGAGGCCGTCGAGGAGCGCAACGCGCTCGAGGCGATGGTCCTGCAGACCGAGAAGCTCATCTCCGAGAACGGGGACAAGCTTCCCGACGAGGCGAAGACCGAGGTCGAAGGGGCAATCACGGCCGCCAAGGAGGCCCTGGAGAGCGAAGACGCCGAGCGCGTGTCGGCTGCCAAAGAGACGCTCACCGCCGCGTCGCACAAGCTGGCCGAAGCCATGTACGGGCAGGGGCAGCCAGGCGCTGAAGGCTGACGCGCTCGACTTCGCTGCCGACGGCGCCACCTATGCACTCAGCTTCTGGGCC
>CAYGTG010000905.1:585-3877 GCA_964352485.1 uncultured Nannocystaceae bacterium
GGGCAGGGGCAGCCAGGCGCTGAAGGCCAGCCCGGTGCCGCAGGCGAAGCCGGCGCCGAGGGTGGGTCGCAAGAGCCTCCCGCCGACGGTGAAGGTGGCGACGACGGCGAAGTGATCGACGCGGAGTTCGAAGAGAAGAACTAGACTTCAGTCTCGAATCCACGAAAAGAGCGTGTCCCTTGGGGGCACGCTCTTTTTTCGTGGCGGCTGCGAAGCGATCAGCCAAGCCCGTCGTAGCAGACGCCCCACTCCTGAAGGTCGGCGAACACCATCGGGCTCAGGGAGACACAGTCGTCGAGGAAAGCAGGGCAGTCGAGGAACGACGTGCACCATTCCATGCAGTATGCGGTGCCCTGACCCGTGTCGACGCAGGTGTAGCCCGCCGCGCAGGCGGTGTTGTTCACGCACGGCGTGTATTGGCCGCCAGCACCGACCGGCCCGGCACAGACGGTGTCGCCGGAGGCGCTGGGAAAGCACGACTCGGTCGCGGCACAGTCGAGGCCAGGGTTTCCGGGATCGCAGCTGCAACCGTTGTCGATAGCGCCGCTGCAGTCGTCATCGATGTTGTTTCCGCAGGTTTCACTTGCGGCCGGGTCCACGTCACCGTCGCACACGAGGGTGCCGCTGACGCAGCTCAGGACGCCGGGTTGGCACGGGCCGGGGAGGCCGGTGTTGCACGCGTCCCCACCGTCGGGGTTGCCGTTGTCGCTCACCCCGTCGCAGTCGTTGTCTTCGCCGTCACAGCTCTCCGGGCTGGGGAGCACCTCGCCTTCGCAGGTCCCGGTCCACATCGAGTCCGCGCCGCATGCCTCCGTCCCGCTGGCGCACGGGCCAACATCGGCGCTTGCCGCCGGTCCGGTGAAGCAACTGCGGGTCTCGCCTGCCCCGCACTCTCCAGGGACGCCGGTGGTCGTGGGATCGTCGCTGTCGGTGGTGGGTTCCGGGAGCGTGCCCGACTCGCCGCCGGTCGTCTCTTCGAGCCCCGTGGTGGGGGACGCGGAATCCGAGACGCCGCCAGAGCCCGCGGTGGGGTCGTCGGTTGCGGATGCGTCCTGGGGGCCTTCGCCGGTCGTACCGCCGACCTCGACGTCCGGCGGCGCGAACGTGGACGTCGCTGCGCCGTCTACGCCCGCACTGCAGGCACAGAGGCATAAAGAAAGCGCAGACCTACGAAGCAACCCAATCCCATCCACGGACTCCACAGCATAGCGGCCTCGCCCCGGCGTCTCCAAATCACCGAGTCTCGAGGGGGTTCCCCGGCGCCCTGCTAGAATCGGGGGACCCGTGCGGAGTCGACCGATCGCAGCATGTCTGGCCTTGTGGGCGCTGGCCTCCTTGGGCTGTGCAGGGCCGAACCTGTTCACCGACCTTGGCAGTGTTTCGACGGGCACGGTCAACCGAGGGCGGATTCGGAACCCACAGCAGATGCCGGTCACAGGGAAGGGCTGGCGTGTACCCCCGCGGTGGAAGCGCCGCGGCTTTCACTACGCAACCGGGGAGCTGATCGCCGCCGTGCAGCGCGCGGCTGGGCGGGTGCGCAGCCAGGACCGACGCGCGGTCCTGGGCGTGGCCGACTTCTCGCGAAAGACCGGGGGACGATCGGCGTGGCACAGCTCGCACCACGCGGGCCGCGATGTGGATCTGCTCTTCTATACGCGCGACGAAAAAGGGCGACCGCTGCCTCCGCTGCTCGAGGGCATGGTCAAGTTCGACCGCAAAGGGAACCCCGTCGCCGACGACAAGAAGCCCTACGAGGATTCCGATTGGGAGTCGCGGTTGTTCGATGCGCGTCGAAACTGGCAGCTCGTCGAGGCGCTGCTGACCGACGGGTCCATTCGGGTGCAGTGGAGCTTCGTCAGCGACGACATCAAGGCGCATCTGCTTCGATGGGCCCGTCGCCACAAGCGGCCAGCGTGGTTGGTGGACTACGCACGCACGCTGATGCGGCAGCCGGGGGACTCGGCGCCGCACGACGACCACTTCCACGTTCGTGTCTATTGCACCCGCGCGGACCGGTTTCACGGCTGCAAGGACTCCGGGCCGGTGTGGCAGCACGAGAAGAAGACCTTCAAGTACCAGGGGCCGGAACGCTACGATCCGGTCGCGTGGCGGCTGCTGCTGGGTCCCCCGCGCACGCTTCTGTAAGGCGCGCCACACCTGTCTGCAGCCCGGCGGCGGCCTTGACGGGGAGGGCACATCCCGTCACGCTGGGCAGCCGGTGATACCGAGGGTTGGAGACTATGAACTCGTCCGGCGGATTGGTTCCGGCGGCATGGCAGAGGTCTGGATGGGCCGCCGCCAGGGAGTTGGTGGTTCCACCAAGTCGGTCGCGGTCAAGTTCATCATCCCGTCGAAGACGAGCAGCGAACGTCACCGGGAGATGTTCCTCTCCGAGGCGCGACTGTCGATGATGATGTCCCACAGCAACGTCATCCAGGTGTTCGACGCCGGTGAGGACGACGGACGGCTGTACATGGTGATGGAGTGGGTCGACGGGATGAACCTGTCGCAGCTTCTGGCCCACATGCGCGCGGAGGGAAAGCTCCCTTCCCTCTCGCTGGGAGGCTATGTCATCGGCGAAGTCCTCAAGGGGCTCGCCTACGCCCACAACCTCTATCACCAGGGGCGGCAGATCACCGTCGTCCACCGGGACATCTCCCCGCAGAACGTGCTGGTCAGCGTCTCGGGCGAGGTCAAGGTCCTCGACTTTGGCGTCGCTCGGCTCGCGCAGGAGGAAACCTCCGGAGTTCACATCAAGGGCAAGCTTCGGTACATGGCGCCCGAGCACCTTGGGGGCAGTTCCAAGGCACCGACCGTCGACATCTACGGCGCGGGGGCAATCTTTCACGAGCTTCTCGAAGGCAAGAAGTACCGCGACGGTGCCGACGAGATGCAGCTGTACAATCAGATCCTCGGGGGGCACACGCCGCCGCTTCATCGCGAGGGCCTGCCTGCCGAGGTGCTGACGCTGCGGGCCGCCATGCTCGACCCGGACGAGAACCGGCGGGTGCAGTCCTCCGACCTCGCGCTCGAGCAGCTCGAGGCTTGGCCGGGGTATCGCAGCGCAGCGGGAGAACTGGGCCGGTTGGTCCGCGGCTACTTGGGCGTCGACACGCCGCGCTCGGGGATCCACATGCAGGCGGTGTCCCAGGCCACCGTCGACGCGATGGCCGACACCGCGCCGCCGACCGCCGCCACCCACACCCGGCAAACCGGTGCGACGTCACCGGAGATGTCCGCGTCGATGCCCGGTGCGGGCACGGACCCCGGCATGCCCGCCGGCGTCGCGACC
>CAYGTG010000906.1:0-3875 GCA_964352485.1 uncultured Nannocystaceae bacterium
CTTCAGCTTCAGTGCATTTGTTTTCGTCCATCAGCTTACGTCTGGCGGCTTTCTCATCCGTGTTGGTTTGAGACAATGCCAACGTCAGAGATGGCGGCACCGATCGAAACTGGATAACTTCACTATCTCTCAGTACACACCCTTCTGAATATTTGCCTCTGTTCATCTGAGACTGTCTCATCATAGACGCCTGTTCGGCGGAGATTGGCCGAAATTCTTTAGTCAGCTCAACCTGAGCTGCGGGCATTTTCATCGCCACCCAGTACTCCATCATTCCAATCATGCGTTTAACAGATTCAGGAATATCCTCAATCTCCTGAGTTGCCATCCAAAATCGCGCCCCAAGTTTTCTCCACATCTTTGTAATTTTTATCATCAGCGTCATGAGAAGTTCGTGCGAAGTTATCATGTGCCCTTCGTCGATGAGAAAAACTATTGGCCTGCCGGTATGCTGATCACGTTCTGCGATCCGATTAATGTGCATGACCAGAGACAGTACCGCGATAATTAGCGTATCCGACCGACCTGCCTGTCCAGCATCAGCCATATCCATAATCGTTATATCAACCTCAGGTAACGACTTACCGCCTCGGTTGAACAGATGGCCGTTTAAGCCTGCACAGAATAAGCGCAAGCCATTCGACGCCTCCTCTATCTCTTCTCGCTTTCCATCACTATCCCTAAGCGCTATCTCACTCAAACAATCTGCTATATCTTCAGGTCGTGGTATCGAATGTTTAAGCTCCCCGTTGACAGCCTTTTCAGCACTAAGCTGAATAGCGTTTTGTATCGCCATTTTGATGGTTGCAGATTCCATCTTTTGACCAGAAGCACCTGTGATCATCTGCTTAGCTATGATCTCAAGTTCACCTAGTATATCTCTAGGCTCTTCACCATCCTCATCGCTTACAGAATCAATATCTGACTTAGTGGTCGGGTTAACCAGCTGCAGGGCGTCTGCGAATGGGGGCATGGACACATCAGACTGCATTCCAAGTTGTATTACATGCGTAGAAACACCATAAGAACTTGCATATTCTGCTAACGGACCAAAAGAGTTACCCAGATCTATAATAAATATTCTTGGTCTGTGTATGGCAATCAATGAATCCAGCATAGCTACATTATTGGCAGACTTACCTGAACCCGAAGAACCGTATATAAATGTGTGACCATTTAAGTTGTTATCCAGTAGATCCATGAACGTGGGCTCACCACTCCGATTGAACCATGATATTCCTGGTTTGCCAGAGCCACGTGAGCGGCCATAGATCGGAGCAAGCCTAAGAATATGATTGGAATGAATCAGTTTTGATCGTTTTGCAGCTTTCAAATCAACACTGGGCTTGTATAGCCCGGGCAGAGCTCTGATAAAGTTACTCGCTTTCACCGGATCATGTTTGTTGAAAGGGTCGTAGCATTTAACGCCTACCAGTTGCAGCGTTATCATTGCATCTGATACGAATTCCTCCAGCTCGGATACAGTACGTGCTCGAACATATACAGCTAGTTCGCACGGGTACATTGGCTCCTTCGTTTCCTCCATATAACCCATGATAATTGCGCCTTCGTGCCGTGTAGCAACTGCTACATGGCTTTCTCCCTTAGCTGATGTTTGGACTTGTGTGATTTCGTTTTCAGTTTCCTGTCTGGGCTTGAATATAATGATTAATGCGATGCTGCTATTTTCAGGTAGTTTTTCCAATATAGTGAATCTTAATTTGTCTCTTTCAATCTCTCCGGTCATTGCACCTGGTTGAGGAACAGCGGTAATTGATTCGGTTTGTATTACGGCAGTAGGTAAACCGTCCCAATACCAAATGCCAGTTTCCTGATCAACTACCGGAGGGGTCAATGTAACCGCTTCCCCGATGTCGAACGACAGTGGATCAACGCTTTCAGCACCAATATCACCTGGCCACGGTGCAACGGTATGTAGTTTTGTAGTATCACCATCACAAATAGCAGGATTCGGGTTTAAGAAATCACGCATCCAAATAAAGAATTCACGTCCATCCATTCGGTTAGCTTTTATACTTAACGACTTAAAAGCATTTTCCAGTTTCTTGCAGATACTTTCTAATTCATCAGACGGATTTATAGTGGGTTGAGAACGCGTGTATGGTCGATATATGACGATTCTCGCCCTCTGTGTTTTTCCACCCCATCGGGTGTCGCTTACTAGATCATCATGGAAGTAGCCACCCTTGCACGTAACATCCTCGTAGTGCTGAGCCATTCGTTCCAGATAATCTTCAGTATAAGCAGTGCCTTTAGTACGATCAGCGGCATAGTTGCGCATCAACTCCACTGCACCCTCTATCGCGGGTTGGCTATACCCATATATTCCCATTACCCAAGGATCGATCTTATGTTCAGGTACGATCGTGTGGATAAGAGGCGTGAGCTTATGCACCATGTTGCGAAGTAGTTCTGGAGAACGCCCTTTAGTTGCTATGGGAATGATGTCATAACATGCCATCACTGTTTTGTCATCGGTAAACGCTATCTGCCCCATTTCAGGAAGATATTCGGCCCACACCATCTCATCAGTAAAAGATTTATTGCCTACACGATCAAAACTCACACGGCTATTGGGAGGCTGGCCAATTTTAGGAAAAAGTTTTTGTAGCGCGTATCCGAGACGTCCCAACGGTCGTTCGTAGCGTGGAGATATTGAGTCTACGACCAATTCAGGACCAACCTGTGTGTCAGCCTTTATTTCTTGAGGGATCTCTGCGTTCATAGTGATTTCTCTAGCACCGATTTGGCGCGGTGTTTGATCAATGGCAATAAACTCATCAGGTCGCTTGCATGTAAATACCTGGCTTCACGGGAGCTATATTTCGTCGCTGTATATTTGAAAACACCCGGCAAGTAACGAATAAAGTTTCCTACCCTATACTCATCATCTTGCACAAATGGGTTGTAGCTTTTTATTCCATGACGCAATAACAAGGGAATTAGATAATTGACAGCCCGTTCAAGTGAAGCTTTATTGATGTCACTGCTATAGAAACCCAAATGGAATTGATATAGCTTCTCGAGAGTTACTCCATGTAATTCAGGAATATCACCTATGTCCTTGCTGGACTCCTTTTCCAAAATCTTTCTTGCACGATTATTGTTAAACAACATGGTTAGCACACATGTTGTGTTAACTGGCATATTCTCCCAAAGCAAGGAGATTTTCTCTGAAGAAACATAGGTAATCGATTCAACTGGAACATAAACGGTTGGCAATTTGTTTAAGTACCAGACGCCACTACTGTCATCTACAACATGCTCAGACTGTAGAATGGCATCCGCTAGATCCATTTCGTATAAAGCCTCTTCCGCGTCCAAGGAGTCACCCCTGCACGGCCATGTACATAATGATTGTGTGTCGTTTTGCAGTGGATTAAGCCACTTTGACATCCATTGATAGAACGATTCTCCATCCATTCTTTCCGCATCAAGGTGTAGTTTGACGAAAACACCATCAAGTTCACTACATAGCTCAGTCAGTTCATGGGTTGCATCTTTTGATGGTCTCGATTGACAGTAACGGCGATAAACCATTAGCCGTATTGTTGGTACATTCGGAGCAGCAAGATCTCCTTCGTCATTGGGCGTTATATACCATTGCAAAATCCATGGACTTTTTTTCTCAACCGGCACCACCATTCCAAGCATAGATGCGAGACGTGCGATTGTATGAAATGTTCCCGAAGAAGACTGCTGTATGACATACCCAGCCATGACACTCATTCCGTCCACAAAGGAAATCAGCATGTCATCAGCAAGATATTCATCCCAGGGTAGCTCCGCGTAAAGAGATAGGTTCTTTAAGACGGGAAAGGTTACCTTCTTCGTGGTAGATCTACTATTAGTAC
>CAYGTG010000907.1:0-3871 GCA_964352485.1 uncultured Nannocystaceae bacterium
GTTCCTGGCGCTGGCTCGTGTCGATGTTTGTCGTGGTCTACGTGGCCACCAACCTGCTGTTTGCGACCCTGTACTGGCTCGACCCGATGGCGGTGGAGGTCGATGGAGGTCTGTCGTACGCCGATGCGTTTTTCTTCTCGGTACAGACGTTGTCAACGATCGGCTACGGCGCGCTGTCCCCGGCGTCGACCTACTCCAACGTCCTGGTGACCATCGAATCGATGGTCGGCATCCTCGGCGTCGCGGTCGGGACGGGAATCATCTTCACCAAGTTCGCCCGCACCCGGGCCGGTGTGATGTTTAGCGACAAGATCGTGATCAATGTCAGGAACGAGAGGCCCTGCCTGATGCTTCGCGTGGCCAACGCGAGGGGGAATGAGGTGGTCGAAGCGGAGATCCGCGTATCCGTCCTGCTGACGGAAACCACGATGGAAGGGGTGACGATGCGTCGGGTGGTCGACCTCGGGCTGCTGCGCAACAACTCGCCGATCTTCTCCCTGAGTTGGACCGTGATGCACGTCATCGACGAGACGAGTCCGCTGTTCGGAATGTCGCTTCAGGGGCTTGCCGAGCAGCGCTCGATCGTGATCGTCACGCTCACCGGGATCGACAACACCTTCTCGGAAACCGTGCATGCCCGCACCGTCTTCACCATCGAAGATGTGCGTTTGGGTGCGAGATTCGTCGATGTGATCGACTTCGAAGGGGAACGGCTGCGCATCGATCTGCGCGCGTTCCACGACACGGAGCCAGATCCGATGTGGCCACAGGGTCTACACGACCAGACGTTCTTCTCGCCCGAACCGGTGACGTTCCTGCCCGACTCGGCAGGATGACTTCACTTCGCGAAGAACGTTCGTAACCAATCGCGGCCTTGCGGAGTCTACCGGCGTGCGCACGCTGTGCTTTGGCAGTGCTGCAGTTCTCGACAGACCCGTCCCTGCTTACGGCCCGTTTACCCCCACACGCGAAATGAACCGGCCTCGGGGGGAGTTCTAACTCCAGTACCCACCTGGCCAGCCGGCCACCCTGCATTTTTTCTGCGCAACGTCCGCCATTGGCGGCCGACCGAAGGAGTTGCGATGTCCACATCCAAGAAACCAGCCTCTGAAACCAATCCCGCGTTCTCCGCATATATGCGGGACGTGGGCCGTCATCCCGTGATGACGAAGGCCGACGAAGCGAGACTGGGTGCCGATCTCATGGCGCTGCGTCGCCACTACCACCGACAAGTGCTCTCCTACGCTCCCTACACGGCTGCGGTGTTGGACGTGATCCGCGAGACCCTCGACAAGACCGCAGATCTCGAGACCGAGTTTGGCGAGCTCGCCGAGGCGGCTCGTGGGGTTCGCGATAGCAACCGCAAGGCCCCGGCCGAGCGATTCGAGCGCCTCCTAGACGATGTTTCGGCCAAGCTCGCGATGGTCGACTCCGAGTGCATCGGTGCCGATCGCGTCGCTGCCGACCTCGAAACGTTTGCGAGCGAGGCCAAGCGGGAGACCGTCTTGGCCGTCAAGCCGCCCCGCAAGGGCAGCCGTCCGTTTGGGGACTACGTCTCGCGAGTACGTCGTGCATCGGCGAGTCTTCGCAACGCTCGCAACCGTTTCGCGCGGGCAAACCTGCGACTGGTCGTGCGAATCGCCGGTCGTTTCCAGCAGAACCTGCTGCCGCTGCACGATCGGGTGCAGGAGGGCAACCTCGGGCTCATGAAAGCGATCGATCGCTTCGATCCGACCCGCGGCTTCCGGTTCTCAACCTACGCCAGCTGGTGGATCAAGCACGCCATCCGCCGCGCTGCGGTCAACCGCGGTCGCACGATTCGTCTGCCCGCCCACCTTCAAGCCACGGCGGCCAAGGTGAACCGGGCCCGGATCGGCCTGCGTCAGTCGCTCGAGCGCGAGCCGACCGCGGCGGAGATCGCCGCGGACGTGGAGCTGCCGGTCGACAAGGTCGAGCTCACCATCGATGCCATGCGGCAGCGCCACATCAGCCTCGATGCTCCCGCCGGCGGTGGTGACGACGCTCGCACGGTGCTCGAGACCTTGATCGACGTCGACCAGCGACCGATGGAGGAACTTGTCGGCGACGTGAACGACGCCGCCAAGCTCCGCGGCAAGCTCCTGTCGCTCGCCAGCATTGAGCAGGACATCTTGCGCCAACGCTTCGGTCTCGACGGGGTCACGCCGCGGACGCTGACCGAGATCGGTCATCAGTACGACCTTTCGCGAGAGCGAATCCGTCAGCTGCAGCAGCGCGCGCTCGAGAACCTCCGGCGCACGCTGGAATCCTCTGCGGCCTGAGCCGAGCGATTGTGATGAAGCCGAGTTCCACCGCGGAACTCGGCTTCATTGCGTCTGCGTTGGCTCGGCCTCTACGCCCCGACCGGGATCGTGACGAAGTAGGCGTCGTCGCCCGAGTCCGGGTTGATGAACCGCAGGGTCACGGTCATGTCCTCGGGGTCGAACTCTAAGATGCACCCGCGTGGCTGGTTGATGCCGTAGTCGAACTGCGGTGGGTTCCATCCGAGCAGCGCGTTGGGGATCGGGTTGTTGTTGCCGCTGGCGCACGCGATCTCGCGCAGCTGCGAGAAGGTGTCGTCGCCGGCCGGCTCGAGCCGCGACAAGAACGAGCAGTGGAAATCACCGGAGACGAACAGCACGTTGCTGATGTCGTTCTCGTTGATGAAGTCGCGGACGCGGTTGCGGGAGTCGGGGTAGCCGTCCCACCGATCACCGGCAGCGATGTCCCACTGCAGGGGCATGTTGGTGATGGGGACCGAGTTCATCACGATCTTGAACCGGCACGGGCTGTTGAGCAGCCGGTCCTCGAGGAACGCCATCTGTGCGTCGCTCATGTACAGGCCCTGGGAGGGGCGTCGTTCGTATCGACTGTCCAGCACGATGATCTCGGCGGTCAGCCCCCAACGAAAGGTCCGCCAGATCTGGTAGTCGGGTCCGTCTTCGTCGATCGGAACCAGCTCGAAATACGCGTCCATGGCGTTCTGGCGCCGAAGGAGCTCGTCCGGGTCCATCGTCTCGCGATCGAAGCCGGAGTTGTCGTCGATCTCGTGGTCGTCCCACGTCGCGAAGACACCGGAGTTGGAGAACAGATTGCGGTAGTCGGGGGTGGACATCCAGTCCCGCCAGCTAGCTCGGTATTCCGCCAACGTCTCCATGCCGTCGTTGTAGGCCATGTCCCCAAGGTGCAGGAGAACGTCGTAGTACTCCTCATTGGTGCGGCCGACCGCGGGCCAGTCCAGAGACGAGCCGCAGCAGGATACGAGCGCCACGACGAGCGGCTCGAGCGCGTCGTCTGCGATGGCGGTCCGGACGTGTCCGATGCGACTGCGACCGGAGAAGTCACCGTCCTCACCGACGAAGTACCCGTAGCTGTACCAGGTGCCGGAGCACAAGCCATCGACGGTGAACTTCACGAAGCCGTCCGCGTTGGGCTCGACGATGCGCTCGTGAACGAGGAAGACCTGTCCCGCGCGCTCGCCGGGGATCCAGACCCTAAACGTCTTTGGTGTTCCGTCGGGAACATAGACGGTGAACATCACCGACTCTGGGCGCATCTCGCCGGACATGATGGCCAGCGGAAACACGGCCTCGTCCAGGGACTCGTCGGCCGGATCCCAGTCGATAAGCTCCGCGTCCTCGCACGCGGGCGGCGGGTCGTCGGTGTCGGTACCGCCGGAGCTCTCGTCCGAACCGCTGGTCGTGTCGCCCGACCCGTCCGGGTCGGTGGTCTCGCTGCTGGTCTCCGCCGTGGGATCGATGGCCGTCGTCGAACTCTCGGCGTTTGTGGTTCCGCCGGAGGTTCCGCTCGAGCTCGAGCCGCCGTCGGTGCCGCTGCCCGCGATGGAGTCATC
>CAYGTG010000908.1:0-3870 GCA_964352485.1 uncultured Nannocystaceae bacterium
CTGGAGGGGCTCGGCGATGCCTACGCGCCGGCTCGAGCCGCGCTCGCGGGCGAGGTGGCCACACTCCTGCGGCGCATGCCGGAGCTCGTCGACTACACCTCCGGCGACGGCACCCCGCTTGCAGACGACCAGACGAAGGCCTGGTTGGCCACGCTCACCCCATCCGAGGGTGCACAGGGAGGCGGAGGCGACAACGAGGACAAGTCCGCAATGGCAGATGTACGAGGCCAGATGGCGGGCAAACCCGGCGACGCAATCAAGCTCGCCCGGGTGCGCATCGACGAGGCCACGACGCCACGATCAAGGTTCGTTCGTCAGCTCATCCTGGCCGAGATCTGCCTCGGCGCCGGACAACCCAAATTGGCCCGCGGCATGTTCGCGGCGCTCGAGCGCGAAATGACGAGCCGCGGCTTCCTCTCGTGGGAGCCAGACCTGGCGTCTCGCTGCCTGGAGGGCCTGGTGCGGAGTATCCGCGCCGCCAACAAGGCTGGGGCCAAGCACGAGGGGGCCAACGAGGCCTTCGAGCAGCTCTGCCTCGTCGATCCTGCGGCCGCTGCCCGACTGTCCAGTTGAAGGCACGGCCACAGACGGGGTGTTTGTTTGACGTCCTGCGTCACTTTGGTGAGACTCCCCGCCATGGCACCCCCCGCCCACTCCCGTGTCGCTGACCGCCTCTCGGTCCGGCGCCTTCAGCAGCGCCTGGGCGCGCTGGTCGTGGCCTCCGCGCTGCTCGGTACCTCGGTTCCCTCGGTCGCGTTCGCCGCCCCCAGCCAAGAGGAGATCGGCCGCATGTATGGCGAGGGCCAAGAGTACATGGAGCAGAAGGAGTATAAGCGGGCGGCCGACGTCTTCTCGCGACTCCTGAACCTCATCGAGGAGTCCGCGGACAACAAGGCCATTCGCGAGAGCCTGATCCTCAATATCCTCGATGCGCACATGCAGGCGTACGAGGGCATCGTCGATGCCAACGGGACCCGTGACGTCGAGCAGCTCAAGCAGGGCAAGTCGACCCTCGGGGAGTACTACAAGGATTTTCAGGCCGTGCACGGCGACAGCGTCGCTGTCATCGCCGAGATTCAGACCACGGCAACCAAGCTTGAGCAGCTGCTCGAAGAGGCGGAGCGCGAAGCAGCGAAGCCCGCGGTCGTCGAGGACGACGCCAAGCCCGAGGAGAAGATCGAGGAGGACACGCCTCCAGAGACGGTGGTCATTCGACAAGGCAGCTCGGCGGACGGCCTCGGGTTGATCATCGGCGGCGTTGGCCTGGGCGTTCTCGGTTTGGGTACCGCGGTCATGATCCCCATTGGCAGCATTGGTGGACGGAACGCTGAGGACGACCTCAGCGATGCGCAGCAGGCCGAGATCGACGCCAACGGCAATGATGTCTTCGTCGCCCAGGCACTCAGCGACCAAAAAGACGCCAACGAGGCGGGGGACCGCGCCAACGCAATCCTCATTACGGGTGCCGTCCTCACTCCGCTGCTGCTCGGTGGTGCTGCCGCCCTCATCGTGATCGGTGTGAAGAAGCGCCGGGCGGCCAACAGCCAAGCCGCGCTGCGCCCCGCCGAGACCCTGACCGCCACGCCCAGCTTCGGCCGCAGCTACGGCGGGTTCTCGCTCTCGGGCCGCTTCTAGCGAGCGTCCTGCGACTGCCCCACCGACGTGTCGAGCGCTGCCGCCGCCATGACCGACTTCAGCCGAGTGGAGAATCGGTCCACGTCCGCGCGGACGTTGGGCACGTAGCCCTTCACCTGCTGTACCGCCGCGTGAGCGCTCCCAAGCGCCCGGGCGGCGGCTTCGTTTCGGCCCAAAGCAGCCTGACTCCGCGCCACCCCCAGCAACGCCTCGGCGCGGCGGCGCGGGTCTGCGAGAGCCCCGGTCTCAAAGCGCGCTGCCGCATTCGTGAATCCACTCGCGGCGTCATCGAAACGCTGCGCGGCGAAGTCGAATTCCGCCCGCTCCAGCAGACAGGCGCCTTGGATCGAAGCAGGGACCGCCGGGCCACCACAGGCCCGGGTGAGCCAATCAACCGCATCCTCCAACTGCTCGCTCGCGCGGGCGCACCGAGACTGCGCCAGAAGGGCACGTCGATAGGCAACGTGTTCCCGACCCAGTGTGGTGCCCAACAGGTCTGCGGCGCGAGCGTAGCCGGCCTCAGCCGCCGCGGAGTTCCCCAGGCCTTCATCCGCGTTGGCCAAGCCCAACAACACCATCGCGGTCCGCGGGTGCTCGGCACCCAACGATCCTTCGAGACCCGACTTGGCCTCGAGTAGTGCCTCTCGGGCAGGGCCATACTCTTCACGCTGAAGGTGAACACGACCGAGGGCAGCCAGTGCTGCGGCGCGATCCGGATGCGAGGCGGTCAGCGTGGCCTCCGCGAGCACGAGCGCCTGGTCGAAGCTCTCCACCGCTTCGTCGAACTCCCCCTGTGCCAGGGCGACGTTCCCCAGATCGATGATCCACGCAGCGCGCCCTGGGTCTTGTGTTCCTTGGGCCTGGCCGCGCAGCGACAGCGCCGCGGCGAAGTGGGCCCTCGCGGCGAGATGGTCCCCACGCCGGGCATCGAGACGTCCGGCTCGGTTCTCGAGTCGGGCGCGAAGAATGCCCTGCTCCGCGATCCGGTCCAGGAGCGCGCCCGCTTGAGCCTCCCACAGGCTCCCCTCCGCGTGACGGTCCAGCCGGACGCCGACGACCTCGACCAAGGCGATCGCCGCCTCGGCAGCCGCTTCATCGTGGGCCGAGCGAGTGCCGCCGAGGACGGCTTCCCGCAGGTGCTGCTCGGCATCCGAATACCGACCGCCTTGGGCGAGAGCCCGACCCAGCACCAGGTGGGCCTCCGCGACGAACTCTCCGAAACCGAGCGCCTCCGCTTGGTGGAGGGCTTCGTTGGCCCGAGCCTGGGCCGCTTCGAACTGACCCGCCAGCGCGAGCACCCGGCTCTGCATGAGCGCGCCACGAAACTCAGTCGCGGGGAGCTCCTCCTCGAGTTGTGTCGGCATCCCGCGCGCGATCAACCCCGCGATCTCGGAGCACCGCGCCATCGGGGGAAGCTCGGCGACGGCCTGCGGCGCGGCACGGACCAGCGCACGATCGGGGTCCTCAAACAGATCGACGAGCGACGCCGCGAAGTCTCGCCGTTCCATGAGGCAGGACCGGCGTAGCCGAAAGAACATGTCATCGTCGAGACGAGGTGCTTTGACGGCGGCGCAGGCGTCCGCGTACTGCTGGGTGAAGGCATCGCCGTAGGCGTCGAGACCGCGTTCAACCGCCTGCCAGGACACCACGCTCGCGGAGGGATCGACGCCCCCAAACGCGGCTCGAACCACGTGTTTCCGGTCCGGGTTCCAGGTCTCCCGCCAGCGAATCGCGCCATCGTCACACGGAGCCCGCGCGGCGCCGCCCGACTGCAACGCAGCGACGCCCAGCGCCGCCGAGGACAGTCCCAGCCCAACAACCCAGCGCAGGACTGGCCGGCCCGCCGCGGCAGGCACGTCGCGAAGATCCTCCAGCAGCGCTTCCATCGTCGCGTAGCGTCGCTGCGGGTCGGGAGCGAGCCCCCGCCATATCAGCTGTTCGATGCGCCCGGGGATCGGCACGCCGTGCGGGGGCTCTGCGATCCGCCCCTCCTGCTTGGCGTGGACCAGCCGCTCCATGGAATGCGCGACGTACGGGTCTTGTCGGTACAGCGCTTGGTACAGCGCGACACAGAACGCGAACTGATCGCTCCGCGGATCCGGAGGCGCACCGGCGTGTTGCTCGGGCGCCATGTAGCGCGGCGTGCCCACGACGGCCCCCGCCTGCGTCATCGGCGAGGACAGGAGATCCAGGTCGCCGTCCTCCAGAGGAGGAAGGGAGTCCAGGTCATCAGAG
>CAYGTG010000909.1:0-3866 GCA_964352485.1 uncultured Nannocystaceae bacterium
TGCTGGGCGCCGCTCTTTCGATCGTCATCCTTGGGATGCTGGGCTTTCTTTCCACGCGCTACTCCCACCGCTTCGATGTCAGTGAAGCGGGCGTTCACACGTTGTCGCAGCAATCGACCGAACTCCTCGAGGGGCTGGAGGAGGGACGGGTCGATGGGCAGGGGATCGGCGACCGCGTCGGGCTCGACCGAGGGGACGACCGGCTCCACGACGGAGCCGACGGTCGGCTCCACCACCGATACGGCGACCGGCAGCGGCACCAGCGAGGGGACGAGCACGACAGAGGCTACCGGGACGACCGGCGCAGTGGCGCAGACCGAGATCCGCGTGATGCACCTGGGGGTGGGCGTGGCCGACGTCGACGTGTTCGTCAACCAAGCCGCCGACCCCACCATCGAAGGCCTGTCGTTCCGCGACACCAACACCGACAACTACCTGCTGCTCGACGCCGGTACCTACAGCTTCCAGGTCGCTGCGACCGGCAGCGCTGTACGTGACGCGGTCATCGATACCGGAGAGCTGGAGCTCGCCGGCGACACCCTGTACACGGCGGTGGCCGTGGGCGATGCGGGCGATGACGGCGAGACGGCCCTGGGAGCGATCCTGCTGACCGACGATGGCGCGGACATCGATGAGGCCAATGTGCGCATTCAGGTGATCCACGCCGCGCCTGGGCTCAACCAGGAGGTCGACATCCGTGTCACCGCGGATGACTCCGCCCTCTTGACCGGTGTTGGCTACCTCGACGCGGGGACGCTTGAGAGCGATCTCCCGGTCGCCGACCTGAACTCGCTGTCGGTTTGCATCGACGTCAACACGAACGGCAACTGCAACAACCCCGGCGACCTGATCTCCGGCGGGATCGACATCACCGGTCTCGGAGGCCAGTACGTGAACATCTACGCCCACAACAACAACAATGGGGCGCCGGTGCTGGTCCTCCAGCTCCAGGACGGGACGACCAGCACGGTCGGGCTGACCGATTTCGACGACCTGTAGCGCGCGGCCGCCCGCGCCTCCGCCGACGCCTTGTGTGCCGCCGAAGCGCAGCCAGCGTGCAACCAGTACGTCGCGCTCTTGTCCGTGGACGCCGCCGACCCCCTCGTCGATCTGCCGATCCCACCCGACGTGCCCATGCTCGGAGATGCTCGGAGATGAGCGGACATGCTCGGACATGCTCGGACATGAGCGGACATGAGCGGACCGGCCGCGACGGCAATGTTCAACCTGGCGCGAACATCCAGCTCGACCCGCTCGAGTCGCTCGAGTCGCTCAGCGTACCGGGATCCGGTCGAGCATCGCGTCGCGTACATCGTCGCTACAGTCATGCACGCAGTTCAGGAGGAAGGCCCGGAACGCGCGGCACGCCAACCGAAATCCGGCGCTCGACATGAGTGTGCGAGCGTGGCTCAAGACACGCTCGACTTCGTTAGGGCTTTGTTGGCGGACCGCCCCCGCCAGTGAAGCGCCGTAGCGTGACGATGACTCTTCACAAATCAACTCGTGCGGATCTCCAACGACAACGTACTCGGCCAACTGCAGACCCAAGAAGCCGTCGTGAGGCGCCGAAGAGCTCACATGAATTCCGCGACTGCCGGATTGAAGGCGAATGCGGGGCTCCTCCTCGAAGAGGAAAGCCACCTCGTCATGCAGGCGATGGATGCGAGCCTCGGACTGACGGTCGAGCTGCGTGCTGAACCAACCGATCTCTTGCAGGCCAGTGCCGTTGACGACGCCGGGCCAGCTGCAACCGCTGTGGACCCAGCCCCAGCAAAACCCTTCCGGCCTCGCGATCCCTCGGACCGATCCCAGCACCGGCTCGAGCTTTCGCCATGCGTCGGCGAGCCACGGGCCAGAGATGTGCTCGAGCAAGTAGTCCGCCGGCGACGCAAGGCAAAACCCGGTGACGTATTGCTGCTTCTCAAAAATGGATTCGAAGTTCACCTTCGTGCTGCCTTGAGATGAGGGCGCTGCGACGAGCGCATCGAAGACATCGAGAGTCTCACGTTCGAACCAGATTCGCGTGTGGGTTCATTCGTTGCACAAAGCGTGGGCCGTGGTGACCGCGGACGCGCCTGAATCGTCGACCTCAGGTGGCCACAGAGGGCACGCAATCGGGACCGAACACCTCGAGCAACGCCGCGTGCAACTGCACGTGATGTGATTGAAGCGTCGCGATGATCCGCGCCGTCTCCTCGGCCAGCGCCGCCTTCTCGCGGGCCACCGCGTCCGCGGCGAGCGGGACCTCTTCGAGGCACGCGGGCGGGATGCCGTCGTTGTGGTACTCGCCGTACACGCAGGTGAGAATCTCCCCGGCGTCGAGCTTGCGGACGACCTCGGCCTGCAGCGCCTCGGTCATCGCGATGCCTTCGTCGCGCATCGACGTGGGCGAGCGCCGCAAACGATCGAGCACCTGCCACGAGGACCCCTCGGGTCGCACCGAGATGGTCTCGCGATCGATCTGGCGCGAATAGACGCTGCCCAAGTACACGGCCGTGCGCTCGTCGACACCGCGACGAAACGCCACGTGGGTGCCCTCGCCGAGGATCGACTGGCCGCCCGAAGCAACCGACGCGGAGACCGACCAGTCCTGCCCCGGGGCGACGTGGCCCGCACTCAGCGTCAGCCCGAAGACCTGCGGCCAGTCGCGATCGTAGTGCAGGGTTCCGACCGATTCCCAGCGCGCACCGGGCCGATCGCGGAAGCTGCCGCCGGAGCAGCCGCGCTCGGACCCCGGACCCGTGCACCAGTCTTCTTCGATGAAGTTGCCGATCTTGCGCAGCCGGAAGTGCGACCACTTCGCCCCGCGAGCGGCAAAGCACGCCCGTGCCGCATCGAAGGTTCGCCCGTCCGCGGCGTCGGCGAAGCGCAGCTCAGCGCGCTCCACCGGCGAGTCCATCCCCACCACGTCCTCACTCACCGCGCTCGTCCCTTGGGATGCGCACGCGAGCACCGACAAGATCAGGAGATAGGGTGCCGCCCGCCACATCCGGGTCGGAGCATACCCGCAGTCACGCGCGTGGGCGCATGGCCGCGCGCCCCGCCAACCTGGGGCGTGAACAGTCCGAACCCGCGGAGCTGCATGAACCCCAGCCCGCCGATCCGCGCCCGTCCGGGACCGTCGGCATCACCGTCATGAGCGTGGGCGAGCGCAAGAGGAGAACAGGGCCAGTACCAAGGTGCGCGCGTGGAGGCGCATGTGGGGTCGCCGAGCCGCGACCATTTCCGACCGAGCGTACCTGCTGTTAGTCTCGAACCCATGCGGGGCTGGGCAGCGGTCATCCTCACGGCGATGGCGCTTGCGGGCTGCCAAACCGCAGAGGTCTACCAGTGCTCGGCCGACGAGAACTGCGGCGAAGGCCAGTGCGAGCCCACGGGCTTCTGCTCATTCCCCGACCCTGCGTGCGCCTCCGGGAGTCGGTATGGGGAGTTCGCCAGCGGTACCTTCGCGGGCGAGTGCGTGGACGCCCAGGAAAATCCCGGGTCGGGCTCGAGCTCGGCGACGACGGTGGCCAGCGGAAGCCCCACCAGCGCGACCTCGACCGATCCCACCCTCGACCCCACACCCGAGACGTCGACCGGATCCCTGCCGGTGACGACGACCCCCGTTTCGGGCTCGGACGACTCGGGCTCGAGCGGTGAGCCTCCCGAAGGTGCCGGGCACAGTGTGCTCATCGATCTCGACACCGCCACCATCGAGGAGAACTACCCCGACTTCGTGCTGCCCATCCGGCTGGACGCCTCAGTCGTCGATCTCTCCTGGGCCGGGCAGGACGGGACGAGCCTGCGCTTCTACGACGAGGGCGCGCTGATCCCCCACGAGATCGAGACCTGGAGCGACGACGCGGCCTTGGTGTGGGTTAAGG
>CAYGTG010000910.1:0-3855 GCA_964352485.1 uncultured Nannocystaceae bacterium
GGCGCGGGCGCCGTGGCGGGCGGTGTTTCGGGCGGGGGAGTGGAGCGGTCGCACGCGGTGACGTGCGTGGCGACGAGGGTCCACAGCAGCAGGGCTCTCATGATGCCGGGAGCATCGCACGGACCGGTGGCGTGGCTCACGCTCCAGCGGTTCGTCATTCGAACACGGGAACGGCGCGAACGAACGCGCTCATCGGAGGATCGTCCTCATCGATGCTGGGCGTCTCGCACGTGCCGAAGGTCATCGCGTAGATGTAGCCGTCGCGGCCGCGGACCCAGGCACTGGGCACGCCGAGGTGGCCCAGGTGCGAATCGGCGGTCACGGTGCCGGCGCCGTCGAGCAGGGCGCCCCGCACCCAGCCCTGGCAGTAGTCCCCGAATAGGACATGCCGGTCGAGCGCGCCGCCGTAGGGGTCGGGTTCGTGAGGCTCGACCTCGAGCGCGACGTAGGCGACCCGGGCGTTGGTGGGCACCACCTCGGCGTCTTCGGCCGCGTAGGTGCTGACGCCCGCGTGCGGCCACTGCAGCAACGGATCGGTGAGCTCCGAGCAGCCCAGCGCGCATCGACCCTCGGCTTGCGACCACCCGAAGTTCTGGCCGACCTCGGTGACCACGTTGATCTCCTCCATGGTGTTGGCCCCCACGTCCCCAAACCAGAATCGACCGTCGGAATCGCGGATGCCCTTCCATGGAGAGCGCAGCCCTGTCGCGTAGACCAGCGGGTGTCCGTCGTCCTCGGAGGCGAACGCGTTGCCTTGGGGCACCGTGTATCCCTCGCCCGTCGGCTCGCGGTTGGGGATCAGACGCACCAGCGCGGAGAGTGGGTTGGTGGCGTCCTGCCCGTTCGCGTCGACCTTCTTGTCGCCAAACAGCGCCCACATCGTGCCATCGGGCTCGAAGCCGATCGAGCCGACGTTGTGCCAGGGCTTGGGCGCGGCGGGATCGCCGACGGCCAAGATGAGCGCTTCGGTGGCGGGCACGGACGCGTAGTCGGCACCCTGCAGCGTGTAGCGGTGGATCTCACTTTGCTGCTCCGAGACACACATGCCCACGTACAGGAAGCCATTGGTGTCGAAGTCGGGGTCGAGCGCCAACGAAATGAGACCGCAGTCCAGCACCGAGTACGCGCCGCCGAGCACGAAGCTCCCCAGCAGGACGAACCGGTCGCCCTCGAGCCGCAGATGCCCGACGCGCCCCGATTTCTCCAGCACCAACAACTCGTCGGTGCCGGGAATGGGCCGGGCGTCGGTGATCATCCCCCAGTTGCCCTCCGCCTCCAGCGGTTCGAAGGCCAGCCCGACAAACGTCCCTGCAGCCCCCGTTTCGCCTCCGGTGGACTCGCCCTGGCTGCTCTCACCGCCGCCGCCGGATTCCGAGGTGCAGGCCGCGAGCATCCCCATCGCGGCAAAGCAGGGCAGGAAGCGCATGCGGTGAGCGTAGCAGGCGGTCAGGCGGGACGAGGTTGGGGCCGATCAGGACGCGTTGACGAGCTTCTGAAGCGCCACGACGGTTCGCCAGTTGCGACCGGTCGTGGTGCAAGACAGCACCCGGTCCGAGTAGGTGACGCCGAGCTTGGAGCGAGCGCTTCCGTTGGGGTAGTCGACGTACAGCGTGTCCTTGGCCAGCTCGAAGCGTTCCCCGAGGAAGCAGTTGGGCTCGAACTTGGCACGCGCCGCCTTCGTCGTGGGGCGGTCGAGAAGCATCGCGTGGACACGCTTGGGGTCTTTGGCCGCTTCCTTCGCAAAGGGGTTCCCCTCGACCAGGGCGTTCCATGCTTCCGCGGTCCGGACCACGATCGGGACCGAGAAGCCCGTGGATGCTTCGATCGCTTGGGCCACGCTCTGCCCAAGCTTGACCCCCTGGCGCGCTGCCGCTTCGAAGACCACGTTGCCGCTTTGGATGTACGTCTCGACCGCGGTCGCTCCCGCTTCTTCGAAGTGGGTGCGCAGGTCGGCCATGGGGAGCGGGTGTTTGCCCCCGACGTTGATGCCTCGAAGCAGCGCGACGAACCTAGCCATGAGCCGATGTTTAACATGATGCAGCGACGTGAGGGGACCGGAGCCGATCGGGACTGGACGCCGGCGGGCGCGCACTTCCCGACCCCTGGCGCACAGTCTTGCCGGCGTTTGTCCATCCGCGGCCACGACGTCGGAAGAAAAAATGCGACGGTTTCGGAGTTCGCGACGTCTGGGGGCATGTTCAAACGAAGTCTGTTGCTCGCGCTCGCTGTCGGCGCGCTCTCGCTCTCGGCCTGCAGCGACGATTCCGGTGAGGACGGCGGCGGCTCGGCCGAGGCCGGCGCCACCGGCGGGGTCTCGCAGGCCCCCGCAGAGGACTGCGCGCAGCGCTGCGCGGAGAAAATCGCTTCGTGCGGCGCGCCGGAAGACGTCGCCGCGGCCGAGTGCCAGGGCGTGTGCGGTGCAATGCTGACCGAGGCGGAACTCCAATGTCTAGAGGATGAGGACTGCGCTGACCTGGAGCAGGCCTTTCTCGGATCCGGCGGCGCGTGCGAGCTGGGCGGGGGGTCCGCGAGCGGCGGCTCTGCCAGCGGCGGCTCCGCGAGCGGAGGAACGACGAGCGGCGGCACAACGAATGCCGACATCGGCGACGCCTGCGAATGCTCCGGATCCGATGCGTTCTTCGAGAGCTGCAGCGGGACCGGAAGCAGCTGCGGCGAGCTCACCTGCTACGTCGTGTTCGGCGACGGCATTTGCTCACAGACATGTACCGCCGACATCGACGGCGACGACTGCCCGTCGGGGGAGTGCACCGAGCAGATCGTCAACGGCATCTCGGTGGGCGTGTGGTGCGTCCCGTGAGCTGCAGCCGGCGCCCGGTGGCTACGCCGTGACGCGGCGCGATCCGAACGAGACCCGCCGCAATAGCAGGTCGAAGATCAGCAGCGGCAGCACCAGGCCAGCAAGAACCCACGGCCACAGGGGTTTCTGGCGCTCGCGGCCGCCGGGGTCGCCCGGGTCTTCAACAACGGGGGCGAGCGATCCCCCGGTGCTGGTCACCGCGAGGCGCGAGACGTAGTCCGCGTCTCCGGCAGCGCTGGGGAGCAGCTCGGTGGGGTAGGGGACCGAAACCTGAGCGGTGGCCTCGGCGGCGAGGCGGCGGGGCTCTTGGCTGGTGTCGTAGAGCTGGGCTTTGACCAGTCGCTGTCCCGCCTTGACCGCTCCGACGTCGGCTACGTACCGACCCGGGGCTGAGAGTCTCAGCGGAACGCTGACGATGTGGTCCGGATCGTCGTCGGCTTTGGACGGGTCCAAGACCTCGAGCTCTCCCTGCAGGTCGTTTGCGAAACCGCGAACGGCGTCGACGTCCACCGAGACGGCGTATCCACCCTCCCCGGACGGCGTCACCGCGATGCTCGCACCGCCGAGCAAGCTCGCGCCTTGTCGCATGGTGTCCCGCGCGAGCTGGGACCAGAGCTTGGCGAAGCCGCTCCACGGCAGCCACGTCGCGGCCCATCGGGCCTTGGCATCACTGGCGAAGGCGGCAGTGCGTCCCAGCCCGCGTCGGCCGCGAACGAGGAGCGGATCGCCTTGGTGGGTGCGAAGCAAGGTTTCGGTCATGGCTTTGGCCTTGACTGGGACGATGCCTCGCAAGCCTGGCGCGCCCGTGAAGTCGATGCCTCGCAGTGCTTGCACGTTTTTCGCGACGCGGGGGTACAGCGCGAGCTCTTTGGCGGCGTTGCGGGTCACCTCGCGGGTCTCTCGAGAGAAGATGCGCGGGACGTCGGTGCCGTCGTGGCTGTAGTAGAAGCGGCCGCGACCGCGGCGGGCGACCCGCCGCAACAGGTCCTTGCCGGCGCCTGCGCCCACGCCCACCGAGGAGACGGTGATGTCAGCGT
>CAYGTG010000911.1:0-3846 GCA_964352485.1 uncultured Nannocystaceae bacterium
AGGAACGGGCTGTCCGCCGGAGTCGCCCCGCCGAGAACCACGTGGTTGCCACCCGCGGGCCCGCTGTGTCGTCCGCAGAGCATCAACTTCGCGGTGCCCACTCGGCACAGACGACTCTCCTCATAGAGCGAAGTGGTCGAGTCCACCAGCTCCTTCCACGATGACGACGGCGCCACGTTGACTTCGATGACGCCTGGGTCCGGCGTCACCCGGACCGTCTTGAGACGATGGTCCGGCGGAGGCTCGTAGCCCTCCAGTCGCAGCGGTTGGTCGAGCTCACGAGCTGTGGCTTCGACCGCGGCGAGCAGCTCCACATAGTCTTCGGCGCTGGGCAGGGGTGGCAAGAACACCTGGACGAAGCCGTCCCGCGTCTCGACCGCGAGGGCGGTCCGCACCGACATATCCGTGGTGGTCTGGGTCTGTTCACCGCGCTGCGTGCGGGTGACCCGAAGTTGTTCAGCGTCCGGCAGCGGCTGGGCACGATCGAAGGGAACCCGCGCGACCACCTCGCTCTTGTCGGCGTCCGGGACTGGCTCGAGGCTTTCCAGCGGCAACCGCAGCCCGACGGGCGAATCCCCCGGAATGAGCAAGAGCCGCGAAGTGGGGAACTTCCACCGAGTACTGCTCCACCCTCGACGGTCCCGAGCCTGCCACGGCTGCACCGGCAGGATGAACCCCACGGGCTTGTCGTACTCCTTGTCGTCGCTGCCGACGGTCCCGCTCAGGCGCCGCTCTTAGAACGCAGGAATCACGTGATCGACATCGACACCGAGCTGAGCCGCGATACCGTCGATCACCCGACGGGCGCCCGCTCCGTCGACGGACTTGCTGGGCGTCTCGGCGATAAGCTTGGCCTCACGCCACAGTGGCACCCCGTCTTCGCGCCAGACCAGCGCGTACGACCATCTCGGCAGTGGCTCACCGGGGTACCACTTCCCCTGGCCGAACTGCAGCGAGCCCTCAGGTGCGTAACGTTCCCGCAAGCGCATCGCAAGTCGCGCCGCCAGCCGTGCCTTGTCCGCGCCGACCGCCTCGGTGTTCCACTGCGGACTGCGAGCGTCATCGATCGAAACGAAGGTCGGCTCGCCGCCCATCGTCAGTCGAACATCATCGCGGGCGAGTTGCTCGTCGACGGCCTGCCCTGCCCGCTCGATCGCGCTCCACTGTTCGGCAGTGTACGGACGCGTCACGCGGATATCCTCCGCGATGCGGGTGACGCTCATCTGGACGTCGAACTCGACCTCGCACTCCTCGAGCGCGCCGCTGATGGGTGCCGCGGCACCCGGCTCGGGCGTGCACGCGATCGGAATGTGACCGCCGCCCGCGAGCAGGCCCGAGGTGGCATCCAGCCCGATCCATCCCGCCCCAGGCAGATAAGCTTCGGCCCAGGCATGCAGGTCGCAGAAGTCCGTCTCCGGACCCGAGGGCCCGTCGAGGGACTTCTGATCGGCGGCGAGTTGGATGAGGTACCCGGACGCGAAGCGAGCCGCGATGCCGAGTCGGCGCAGAATCTGAACCAGCAGCCAGGCCGAATCACGGCACGACCCGCGTCGCTCCTTGAGGGTGTATTCGACCGCCTGGACGCCGGGCTCCATCCGGACGACGTAGTCGACCTGCTCGCACAGCAGGGCGTTGATCTCCGTCAGCAGATCAACCGTCCGCTCGTGCTCCTTTGGGAGCGTTGCCACCCAGGCATCGAGCCCCTCGCCGCCCTCACTGAGTCGCAAGTACGGAGCAAGATCGACCGCCTGCGCCTTGTCGTACTCGAACGGAAAGGCTTCGGCGCTGGGCTCGACGAAGAAGTCGAACGGGTTGACCGCCACCATGTCCGCGACCAGGTCGACTTCGATACAAAGCTCCGTGGTCGGCTCGGGCACGACGATTCGCGCCACGTAGTTGCCGTGCGGGTCCTGCTGCCAGTTTAAGAAATGCTCCGCTGGCTCGACGCACAGCGAGTAGCTCGGCACGGGGGTCCGACAATGTGGGGCGGGCCGCAACCTCACCGACTGTGGTCCAAGCTGAACCGCCTTGCTGTAGCGGTACCGAGTCACGTGGTGGAGGGCGGCTTGAATCGTCATTGAGCAGGGTTGGAGCGCGAGCTGAGTCCGCGGCGCCGGTGAGAGCCATCAGGGAGCAGAAACGGTGCACGTTCGATCGAGCACTCCGCAGGCCGAAGCGAATACCACTCCCGCGCAGCCGCGTCGCCCGCGGACCCTTTCCATCTCAAGGACTCCGACCAGAGAGACCTCTCACGTCGCAATGCCCTCGGGGCTCGGCCGGCTGGGACTCAAAGCGTGACTTCAGCGTGCACGCCCGCCTCGCTGAGGTCGACCGACTTGCCCTTGATGATCGCCTTGACCGACTCGAAGAGCACGCTGATGCCCCGCATGCCGGACTCGTCCCAGACCTCGCCCTTCATCGGGACGAACTTGATCGCGACGATCGAAGGATCGCTGGGGCCCCCGGGGAACCATGGACGCATCGAAGCGGACCAGAGTTCTTCAATCTTCGACTTGTCGGTGACCAACGTCGCCATGCCCGAAACGCTTGCGTGTTTGCGGCCAACTTGCACGGTGACCGCGGAGCGAATGTCGGAGCCGACGTCCCGGGCCGGGGATGCATCGTTGGCCGTGATGAACCAGAACGATTCGAGGGTGGGAGTCTTTGCCAGCTTCATGGGGCGAGCGGCGATCATCCCGTCCTCGCCGGTCGTGACGAGCATCGTACTGTCGGCTTCGGAGAGGACGCTGAGAAGGGTTTTGGACTCTTTGTTCATGGCTGGGTCCTAGTCCATCCCCGGGCGAGTTCAAGCGACGGAGGCAGAAGGATTCGACGGCGTCTCGACCGCGGAACGCATCTCCGAGATTGCGCGAACCTGGAGCTGCCGGATGCGCTCTCGCGACACCCCGTAGCGTTTGCCCAGCTCGCGCAGCGTCACCTTCTGGCGGTCGTCGAGCCCGTAGCGACTGCGCACGATGTCGAGCCCCTTGCCGTCCAGCACGCTCAAGGCGCCCAGCGCCCGGGGGACGTCGATGCTTCGCTCCATGCGTTCCGTCCACTCTGCGGCGCGGTCATCCGGGAGCATCTCGCCGAGTGTGCGTCCTTCAGAGTTCCCGGTTGGGGCCTCGAGCCCAACCGACCGCCGCTCCATGGCATCGATTGCCGTGGCGACGCGATCGACGTCAGCTTCGACCCGATGTGCGATCTCGTCGAGCGTCGGCTCGCGACCGAGCTCGGCGACGAGCATCGGTCGCACACGCCGGACCTTGTTGAACACCACGTGCAGATGCGCCGGAACCCGCACAGTCCGGCCATGTTTCATCAGGGCGCGGGTCACCGTGTGGCGGATCCACCACGCCGCGTACGTCGCGAAACGGAAGCCGCGCTCGGGGTCGAACCGGTCGATCGCCTTGAGCAGCCCAAAGTTTCCCTCTTGCACCCGGTCCTGTAGGGGCATGTGCTGTCGCCCCAGGCGCTTCGCGACCGTGACGACCAGACGCAGATTTCGGCACATGAACCGGTTGCGCATGCGACGGTAGGTTGCGATGCCACGCTCGACCGCCTGCACGGTGGCCTTGCCGGTTCCCTTGTCCTCGACGAGTGCGGTGAGGGCCTTGCGATCGGGATCCAGCTCGTCGAGCTCCGCCACGAAGTTTGGCGCGTGCGTTCGACACTCCCAGTCCTTCGGGGAAGGCGCGCCGCCTTTGACCGACGCCTCGAAGGCGCGCTGCAACTGAGCCGGGCTGCGCAGCGCGAGGCGCCAACACTCCCGACGCGCGGCGACGAGTGCACGGCCAGCCTCGCGCTCCTCTTCCCGGGCCAGGGCAGCCAGGCGGTGGGCATGGG
>CAYGTG010000912.1:0-3843 GCA_964352485.1 uncultured Nannocystaceae bacterium
CACGTACGGACTGCTCAGCGGGGGCGCGAGGACACCGGCGGCGGACGCCGTGTTGACGATATGCCCAGGCTCTCCCCCGGCGAGCATACGAGGCACGAACGCCTGCAGTCCGTGAATCACGCCCCAAAGGTTCACGCCGATCGCCCAAGCCCAGTCGGCGTCCGTGCACTCCCAGGCGGAACCGACGACGGCCACCCCGGCGTTGTTGCACAGGACATTGACCGCACCGAACTGCTCGTACGCGAGGTCGGCCAGTCCCTCGACCTGGCTGCGCTTGGACACATCGGTCACGAGGGTCGCGACGGTCACGCCCGCGTCGTCGAGCTCGCCACCGACGTCGTTGAGTCGGTTCGAGTCGATGTCGGCGAGCACCAACCGCATCCCGGCCGACCCAAGCCGATGTGCGAGGGCTCGGCCCAAGCCGCTGCCCGCTCCTGTGATGACTGCAACCTTGTCTGCGAGCTCGTCCATCTCCGGGACGATATCGCGAGGCGCCGCGACGCGTGAATCAGCCCGAGGTGCCAGAGGTCGACGCCGACTCGGACTCGGACGCAGACGCGGCTCCGGAGGAAGAGCTTCCCCAGTCGCCGCTGCTGCTGCTGCTGTAATTGGCAGAGTCCGACGCGCTGGAGCTGGAGGACGAGCCGTACCAGCCCGATGAGCTTGAAGCCTCCCAACCGTCGGTGACGTCCGTGGTTGCGCCCCAGCCCGAGGTGTCCGTGTCCGTGTCGCCGAAGTCGTCCGCCTTGCCGGAAGCGCTTCCAGCCGGGGCGCCCGGCTCCTTGTCCTCGGAGGCACCGCATCCCGTTCCCAACGTGACCGCGAGCATGGCAGAGAGGACAACGAACTTCATGTGGGTGAGTATGGGTCCTCGCCCGACATTTACCAGGGTTTTTTCGCCTCAGAGCCGCGAATCAACTGCTTTTGGGATGGTTTGCCGTGTCTTTGTCGGTCGTGGAGATCGTGCCGAGCGGCCGAAACAGGGCGTGAAGCAGGGCGGGACGGCGCCGGTATGCTCCTGGGATGTCGCTGCCCTCTTTGGAGAGCCTTCGGTGCTTCGTCGCGATCGCGCACCGCTCGAGCTTTCGCAGGGCGGCCGAGCACGTCGGACTCACGCCCACCGCCCTGAGCCAGCGGATCCGGCAGCTGGAGGACCAGCTCGGGGAGCGGATATTTGATCGAACCTCCCGCAGCGTTCAACTCACCGCCGCCGGCCGGCGTCTGCTCCCCCACGCCGAGACCCTCCTCGAGCACGCTGCCCGCGTGGGCCCCATCGCGCGCGGAGAGTCCGGAGACGAGGGCCCGTGCACGGTCCGTCTGGGCACGCGATTCGAGCTGGGGATCTCCTGGGTTGTGCCCATCGTCGCGGAGCTCCGCGAGCGCCGGCCGCTTTGGACCGTGGAGCTGTACTTTGGCTCGGGCACGGACTTGCTGGGCCGGCTGCGCGCCCAGAAGCTCGACGCGATCATCACCAGCGCCCCGGTCGCCGATGCGCGCTGGCTCGCCGAGGTGCTGCATCCCGAGGCGTATGTCCTGGTCGCGAGCGAGGACATCGCCGCCGAAATCGAGTCCCCCGAAGATCTCGCGAAGCACGTGCTGATCGACATCAGCGCCGAACTTCCACTCGCTCGATACATGCTGTCGGCGTCGCCTTCGATGCGGTTTGCGGAGGTCTGGTCGTGCGGCAGCTCGGCCGCGGTCGAAGCCATGGTGGCCCGCGGTCTGGGCGTCGCGGTGCTCCCGCGGCACACGGTGCAAGACAAGCTGGACGGCCCGCTCACGGAAATCCTCCCGGATCTTCCGTTCTTGGGGGATACGTTTCGGCTGATCTTCGAAGCCGACTCGCCCCTGGAGCCCCAGCTTCGGGCCCTGGCGGACGAACTTCGCGCCGTGCCCCTGCGGTGAGGAGCGCCACGGCCCAGACTGCAGGGCTGCCACACGCCACGGGTCCGGGGGTTTCGGTTGTTTCTGTCGCCCACCTTCCCGCATGATGCGCCCGGCTCCGCGGCCCCGGGCCCATCCGCGCCATGTCGTACCGCAACTGGAAACTCGCCTCCGCCTTGGCCGCCGTCACTGTTGGTGCGCTCGTCACACCGAACGCCGACGCGAAAGAACCGCTGACCAAGGTCTTCATCAACGGGAAGCCCACGCCGGTGTTCTTCAACGACGGGGACAGCTTCCGCGGCATGGGAGGCGGCTACCAGGGCACGAAGGCTCGGCTCGCGGGCTACAACACGCTCGAGTCCTACGGCCCGGTGCACAGCTGGGGCGACTGGACCGAAAAAGAGATGTACGTGCTGGCCAAGATGGCCACGCTGCTCGCTCGCAAGGGCGTGTGGCATTGCGAGACCGCGGGCGAGACCGACACGTACGGCCGGACGCTGCTGTGGTGCGAGGACCTGGCGACCGAGTTGGTCCGCAATGGCTACGCGCACGCCATGAGCATCAACGACGACCCCGCTGCGCCCGTCCTCGTGGAGGCCCAGAAGGAAGCCATCGCGAACAAGCGCGGCATGTGGGCCCACGGGGTTCCGAAGTTCATCCTCACCTCGCTGCACAGCGTCGAGGAAGACGTCAACGGCAAGGGCACCTACAACCGTCTGGTGTCCTCCGAAGACGCGCACTCGGTGAAGTGGAAACACACCACGCGCTACAGCGAGTGCGACAAGGTCTGCCACAGCGTCTACGAGATCGACGATGCAGCTGTCGATGCGGTGACGCTGGAGCTCAAGTCCGACGCCGCGGCGGCCACCTGGATCGCCGGCCTCTCGGACGCCCAGCTTCGGGCCATGGTCGAGGAGTTCGCCGAGTTCCGGCACATCAACCGCTCGATCGCCAAAGACGACCGCGAAGCCCTCAAGCAGCACCTGCTCGTCACCTATGCCAACGCCGGCAAGTTCGGCGACCAGCAGCGCAGCGATGGAGCGTGCATGGTGCACATCGACTTCAAACGTCGCTTTGGCGAAGGGCGCGCGGCGTGTCTCAAGTAGTTCGGTTCCTGACGCTGGCCGGCTTGGCCGCGCTCGGTCTCGCCTCTTGTGGCGACGCACCCACGTTGCCCGTCTACGGCTACGAGGTCGACGAGTTCGCCTGCCAAGACGGCGAGGACAACGACTTCGACGGACTGATCGACTGCCGCGATCCCGAGTGCCTCGTGTTCTCGGTGCTCTGCGGCGAGGTCATCCCCGACGATGACGTCTCGCGCCCCGAGGATTCGTTCTTGGACTGCTTCGATCGCATCGACAACGATCGAAACGGTCAGTTCGACTGCGGCGATCGCAAGTGCCAAGCCATCGCCGAGACCTGCTGCCTGCGCGAGTTCACTAACGAGCTGTGCAGCGACGGGCTGGACAACGACCAGAACGGCTTCGCCGACTGCGAGGACTTCGGGTGTCGCAACGCCAAGTTCGTCACCGTCTGCGAAGAGAACACCCCAGAACGTTGCTCAGACGGCATCGACAACAACAACAACGCTCGTTTTGGCGAGGGCATCGACTGCGCCGACGAGGACTGCACCGGCATCGGGCCCTGCGCTGAGCCGGGCAACTGCGACGATGATGTCGACAACGACGGCAACGGGCTCACCGACTGCGAAGACCTCGCCAGCTGCTACGCGGATCCTGCCTGCGGCAACGAGCCGGGACCCGAGGACACGCTCGAGACCTGCTCGGACAAGGTCGACAACGACGGCAACGGTTTTACGGACTGCGAAGACTTCAGCTGCTCGATGAACCCCAACCAGCAGGTGGTGTTGCTCTGCCCGGAGCACGCCGAGGACACGGACGCGAAGACCCACCACTAAGAGGACAACCACGCCAACGACAACAACGACTGACAACACAG
>CAYGTG010000913.1:0-3841 GCA_964352485.1 uncultured Nannocystaceae bacterium
CGCCCCGCGCGCCCCCCCCCCCCGCGGACCCGGGCCCAACTGCTTCGGGTTCGACGGACGGCGCATCGGGCACAGGGGGCGCCGGCGGGGCATCCTGCAACATCTCGTAGGGGTCCGGGGCATCTTCGGGCTGAGGCGCGGATTTGAGGATGGTGCTGCTGGGCGCCCCGGGCGCGGTATTGGAGATGACGACCTGGCCCGGGACCTTCACGACGACCTGCAGCTGTGTGCGGTCGTCTTCGCGTCGTCGCCGAGACTTGTATTTGTAGGCCGTGACCGTGCCTCGTACGCGGACAAACTCGCCCGCAGCCTCTTCGATCCGCGAGCTGAGAAACACGTCTTCATCAAAAAAGACGACGGGAAAGTCGGAGAACATCCGCCGGCTGAGCATGACCCGAGTTGGACGAGAACCCTCGCCCCGGTAGATCTTGCCCACGCCGGCGAGGATCTCCACTTCTTGACCCTCCTTGCTCGCCAGGCGCCGCATGGCGTCCCAATGGCCGAGCATGATCAGGTCGTCTCGCCCCTTTGCATCCTCTTCGAACCGCGCAATGAACTCGGCACGAGCGTCCCACCACTTCAAGCGCAGCTCGTAGTCAGGATAGTGCTCGACATCATCGCTCCAGATCCCAAGCTTGGCCGCCCGCGCCTCGTCTTGAGCTTTGATGAACTCGTCGTGGAATCTCGTGGAGTAGCCGTACTTGGTAAAGTACGGGCTCATCCCTGCCCGGACCGCTTCGACGTTGTAGTTGACCCACGTCTCACCGCGCTTGATGAGCACGTAGGTGAGCAGGCGGTCAAACCGTCCGCGCATATCCTTGGGGTGGTCGCGCTCCAGGCGTACGCTTACTTCTCCAGCAAAAAAGTCCTGCGCGAACTTCTTGGCGAGGTCTCCTGCAGGCGTCGCGCACTTTGGGGGACGGTCGCTGCCCTCGCCCTTCTTGGCGAGGTACGCCTCAAAGCCGAGGCGCTCGTACAGGCGAATGTCCTTCTTTGACTTGAACGTCTCCTCCGTGTCGAGCCCCAGCAGGCGCAGACTGGTGTCGAGGCCATCGACCTTGATGGTGTCTCCGTCGACGATCGCGCCGGAGGCCAGGGCAAACTCCCCCAAAATGAGGCCCGCGTGCTCTTCGCTCCCGGCGTCCGCCTGGGCGATGGCGTCGGCGATGTCCTTGCGGGTGTACCGGTTCGTCTCCCGTCCGCATGCGCTGACGAACAAGGCGACGGTGGCCAGCGCGGCGAGCAGACGCTTCACTTGATGCACGGCGGGTTCTCCACTTGAGGGGTCCCAGGCAATCCGATAAAGAGCTGAGGCTCCCCGGGTTCGAGTTCCTCCTCGTCAGCGTTCACGCACAGGTTCTCCGCATTGTCGTTGGCCTGCGCGCTGGGATCCAGGTCGCCATCCAAACTCAGCGACCCCTCCGAGGGCAGATCGATGTAGCGCAGGCGGTCCACGAGGACTCCGCAGGCCGAGATGTCGATTCGGCCGGACTTGAGCAGCGAGCGAGGTCGTCGCACGAAGTCCTCGCCGAAGCCCAGGTCCTCCTGATCGTCGTCTTCGGGCGCAGCGTCGGAAAAGTAGTCGACGATGAATGAGTAGTCGATGAACGCGGGGATAGAGCCTGGGTCGTGATGTCCGAAGGTGACATACGCATCCGCGTCGACGATCAGCGATTCGGCCCGGACCACGATCGGTCGATCGGCCAGGGAGCGTGCTCCTTGGGCGTCGAAGAACTCGATGCGTAGTCCGCGAAGCTCCATGGGCTCTTCGGTGGCATTGTAGACTTCGAACCACTGGCCCCGGTTGTCGCCGCCGCGTTGAGCTCCGCGAATCTCGGTGATGACCAGGTCGCCCTCGGCGGCGTCTGGGCACGACTCGCCCTGCGGCGGCCGACTGCACCCGGCGGTGGCAATCGCGGCCAGTCCCGCGCACAGCATCCTCGATCCCCGACTCACGGCCTGTGAGTCTATGGCAATGGGTGCCGGATCGGCTACTGTGGGCCGCCAACCATGGCAACTCTGCCCCAAGAACTGTTTGAGAAGCTCCCCAAGACGGATCTGCACGTCCACCTGGACGGATCCATGCGTTTGTCGACCCTGCTGGAGCTTGCGCAGGAGCAAAATATAGCGTTGCCGGCCAAGGACGAAGCCGGGCTGCGCGCCGCGATGCGGCTGGGTGAGAACACGGGCAGCCTGGTGGAGTATCTCAAGGTGTTCGACGTGACGCTGATGGTGTTGCAAACCCGCGACGCGATCTACCGCGCGATGTTCGAGCTGTGTGCGGACGCGGCCGCGGAGAACGTCCGTTACATGGAGGTTCGTTATGCCCCCATGCTCCACACCCGGCAAGGCCTGCGGCTGACGCAGATCGTCGAGGCCGTGCTGTCGGCGGCTCACGATGCGGAGCTCGAGCACGGCGTGGTCACAAGCGTGATCCTGTGCGGGATCCGAAACATCTCGCCGGAGAGCTCGCTGGAGATGGCCGAGCTGGTCGTCGCCTACAAGAACCGCGGCGTCGTGGGCTTTGACCTGGCCGGGGCCGAGTACGACCACCCCGCGGTCGAGCACAGCGAGGCGTTCAAGCTGGTGCGCAAGAACAACATCAACGTGACGATCCACGCCGGGGAGGCCTACGGACCCGCATCGATCGCGCAGGCCATTCACGACTGCGGCGCCCACCGGGTGGGGCACGGGTGTCGGCTCCGAGAGGACGGCGACCTGCTGCACTACGTGGTCGATCACCGGATCCCGCTGGAGTGTTGTCCGTCGTCCAACGTGCAGACCGGCGCGGTGCAGGCCCTGGCGAGCCACCCGATGAAGCTCTACTACAACCTCGGCGCCCGGGTGACGGTCAACACCGACAACCGCCTGGTCACCGACACCACCGTCTCCAAAGAGCTGCACCTGCTGCACACGCGGATGGACTTCTCCTTGGACGACATCAAGCAGGTGATCATGAATGGGTTCAAGTCGGCCTTCCTTCCCTTCCACGAGAAGCGGCGGTTCCTCGAGACCATCGGCGCCGAGCTGTCCCGCTTCACCGACGAAGCCGAGGCCACCTGATGGAGCGCCTGGTCTCGGTCGGCGGCGCGATGGTCATGCTTGGGCTGGCCTTTGCCGCCTGTCGTGACCGCAAGGCGATCTCGAAGCGCGCGGTGGTGTGGGGCGTCGCCGCGCAGTGGGTCATCGGCTTGCTGCTCCTGCGCGTCGCCGCGGGCCGAGCCGTGCTCGAGACGGCGTCCCAAGGCGTCACCACCGTCCTGCAAAAATCCTACGAGGGCTCTGCGTTCGTGTTTGGCGGTCTGGGGGCGCAAGGCGGCGGGGAGACCAACCTCGGGGTGATCTTCGCGTTTCAGATCCTGCCGACGATCGTCTTCGTCGCCTCGCTGTTTTCCATCCTCTACTACCTCGGCGTCATGCAGATCATCGTGCGAGGCCTCGCATGGGTCATGGTCCGGACCATGGGAACCAGCGGGGCCGAGTCGCTGGCCGTGGGCGCGTCCATCTTCATGGGCCAGACCGAGGCGCCGCTGACGATCCGGCCATTCCTGGCCAAGCTCACCGAGAGCGAGCTGTTCTTGGTGATGGTGGCCGGGATGGCCTCGGTGTCCGGGGCCATCCTCGGCGCCTACGTCTCGATCGGGAAGGTTCCAATTGAGAACCTGCTCACCGCGGTGGCGATGACGGCACCGGTCTCGGTGGTGATGGCCAAGCTGGTCGTCCCCGAATCCCAAACCCCGCTGACCGCGGGCAAAGTCAACTTCGACATCCCGCAGAGCGACGCCAACGTGCTCGATGCCGCCTCGAGCGGCGCCAGCGAGGGGATGAAGCTGGCGCTCAA
>CAYGTG010000914.1:0-3838 GCA_964352485.1 uncultured Nannocystaceae bacterium
GAAGACCGAGTGCGCGAGCTTGCCCCCGAGAAACTTGCGGACGCTGACCACCTGCAGGGCGGCCGTTCCGAGCGCCCGAATGTGTCCGCCCTGTGCGGTGGGGCGGAGCGTCAAGGTCCCGTAGGGGCCTTCGATCTCCTCGATGTCGACGAGCATTGTTTGTGGCTCGATGCCGCGAATACCGAGGTCGGCCGTACCGCCGCCGAAGAAGCGCCACACCTCGGGGATGCTCGTCGTGTTCACCCCGAGGCCTCGGATCGGGAACGCGTGCCCGTATCGAAGCATGTAGCGGAAGTTGACCCGTTTGCGGGTCCCGGGCAGTGGAACGAACTGCTGCCACGACAGCTCCGAGCGTACCCACTGGTCACGCCCGCCGAGAATCGGGGAGGCGTACAGGAGGTCGGCGGTCGCGATGAAGCCGTCGTCGGGGTTGAAGGCGTTGTCGACATCCTGATACTGCGCGCCGATTTCGACACCGCCGGTCAGATCGGGAACGATGGCTTCGGAGCGGTTCGGAGGGCGGCAGAAGCCCTCTTCGGACCCCACGCAGCCGGTCTCTGTCGCGGGCGTCGGCTTGACCACGTCCTTGGAGATGTTCGCGGCCTGAACCACGTAGCCAACGTAGCTGCGCAGGTGATCGTTGACCGGCCAGGTGAACCGCACGGTGCCCAGCAGGCTGTCGATCTGGCCGCGAGCCGGGGTGACCCGCCGCTGGATCTGGCTGCTGATGTCGAAGGTCAGCGGGCTTCCGAAGATCCGCGGGTGGATGAAGGACGCCCGGGCGCTGCGCTCATAGCAGGCCTCGGTGTCGCAGAACTGGGTGTCGAGCTGAGATGTGTCGGCGCCCCAGTGCCCGTCGAGCTGCAGGTCCCAGCCCGTGCCGAAGATGTTGGGGAAGCCCGGGGCGACGAACGCGTAGCCGGGGTCGAGTGTGGCCGAACCGAAGCCCCACGAGATGTCCATCAGTCGGTCTTTCGACTCTTGGACCGTGACGACGTGGTGAACGACGCACGGGCGCTCCGGGTCGTCGGTGAACTTGCAGTCGGTCGGTTGCTCCCGGATCTGGACGGCAGAGACGGTCCCCGTGCCCTCGATGTGCTTGCGGACCTTCTCGACGCGCCTTGCGTCGTAGGAGTCGCCCTCCCGCCACTTTCCATCGCCGCGCGGACGCTTGCGGGTGATGTTGATCTCGCGGCGCAGTAAGTACCTGCGGGTCTTGAAGTTGCCGCGGATCAGCGTGGTTCCGAATGTGGCCTTGCGCCCCTCGTGCACGTAGAGGTCGGTGTCAATTGTCACCAGCGTATCGTCGGCGTGCTGCTGGCACATCCCCACGGAGGCGGCCGTGAGGCGCTCCGCTTGGGTGACCCGGTGCACGACTCCGGCGGTGTCGGTATAGACCCAACGGACCTCGGCGTCGGCAAGGGGGTAGCCGCTGCCGCGCAGGCGTGCCCGAACGTCTCGCTCCACATCCTGTTCGAAGTCCAGCTTCATGGGAATACCGCCGGCACGCTCGTCGCCTTCGCGGCGCAGGGGCCCATCCCGCAGGAGCCGCGCCGGTCCCCAAGCACCTTCAGAGGCTTCGGGGATGGACTCGACCTCGCGACTGGGGGGGATGGGAAGCTCGAGGTCGTGCACATCCTCGCGGCCCGAGGTCAGCACACGGGGTCCTGGGTCGACCTCGAGCCGGACGTAGATGCCGACCCGTCGCTCGGCCTTTAGCGCATCGAGGCCACTTTCGTCGAGCTGACGCACAATCCACGTGGGGTGCCCCGCGTTCTCGAGTTCTGTCAGGGGGTCGATGGTCGCGTTGTAGCCAGCCCGCTCAAAGCCGTCGGGCAGCGGCGTGACCCGAAACTGCGCGCGCGCACAGAGGTAGCCGCGATCGGCGAACGCCTCGAGAACGGTGGCGAGGTCTGAGCGCGCTGCGGCGTCACTAAAGCGGTCGCCGTCCCCGAGTTCGCGGTCCGCTCGGTACGCGCGATCGATCGCGCGACGGACCGGGCGCGGGACGGACTGCGGGAGATCGAACTTGACCGCGCGGATGGAGGTCCGAGGACCTTCGGAGATCTGGAAGGTGATCGTCTTGAGCGTGCCGGAGTCGCCGAACACCGCCTCGACGTCTGCGAACATGTAGCCCCGGCGCTGGTAGTAGCGCCGGATGTTCTCGGCTTCGCGGGCGGCCGCCGCGGATGACGCCGGCTCGCGCCGCTTGAACATCTGCATCTGGTCGAGCAGCCGCGACTCGGCGACGTGCTCATTGCCGATGAACCCAACGCGCACGCCGTTGCCGAGTTGCACATCGACCTCCAGGGGAAGCGTCCTGCCGCGCTTGGGGAGGTCGTCACGGGAGAGCCGCTCGAAGTTGGTCTCGACGCGCACGCCAGGGTAGGGCAGCTGCAGCTGTCGCCGGGCGGTCGAGCGGGCACGGTTGCGGGGGAGCGCGTACTCCGAGGCAACCCGTTCGGTGGCTTCTTCGAGATCCTTGCGGGTGATTCGCTTCCCGATCGGGATGAACGGGCTGACCGTCGAGCGAAACATCCGCCGAATCCATGCTTGGTCGCGGGTCTGGATGTTTCCGACGACCTTGGGGTTGCGAACGCGGAACGCACGGCCCTTGTTCAAGTAGACATGCAGGTCCGCTTCGCCATCGCGTCCGCACGACAAGCCCAGCGACGCCCGCCCCTCGAGGTAGCCGTTGTCAAACAAGAAGCGGTGCAGTCGGTCGATCTCGTCGCGTTCCCACTGCCGACAGGCCAGGTCGTCGGGTTCGCAGACGCTCTCAGGGCGTGCCTTGCGAAGCGTTCGAGGATCGACACACACGCCGCGGGCCAGAGAGCCTGGGCGCGCCGCCGGGCTGAGTACGCGCCGCACGTTGCGTTCTGACAAAGGGACGTGACCGCGCACCCGAACCCGCCGCAGCGCCCGCCCAGGGCGGACCAGAATGCGGAGCTCGCCCGCCGCCATGGCGCTGATCGTGGCCTCGTACCCGATCGTCGAGAGCTCGTCGGTGACCTCGACCGGGACGACCCCCCCCGGCGGGAGGGCGGTGAATTTGCGAAGTTCCTCGCTGTCCTCGTCGCCGCGGAAGGTGCCGTCGATTCGAACGTCGTCGACGTTGACGAAGTCGACCCCTCGCCCTTGGCCGGCCCGGGCGCGAAGCACCACCAAGTCGTAGGTCTGGGGTCCGACCGGTGCGATCAAGAACTGGTACCCGTCCTCCGCGACCTGCGAGAACACGTACAACATCAGCTCCGACTCCGGCCCCGAAAGCGTCGCGGTGAGGACCTCGCCCTGCAGGGCGCTGAGGGTTCTCAGGCGCTCGGTGACGACCATCCCCTGGGCGGCGAGGCCGTCGAGCGACGCTTCCACCCGCCCCATGGGATCCGCGAGGTCGACCTCGGCCTGTGTCGGGTCGCCCCCAGGGGGAGGGGGCGAATCCAGGTTCAGCTCGGGCTCGGGCTCGGGCTGCGAGGTTGGAGTCGTGGGTGGGTCGGTGCCCGATGGGGTCTTGGGCTCGCCGAGTTCGGGCGCGGCGTCCTTGGGTGCGTCCTTCGTGTCGGCGTCCTCATCAGCGGTTGCGCTGGGCGTCTCATCGGCCGGCACTTCCGAAGGCGGGTCTTCGGACGCGGGCTCGCCAGAAGCCTGCGCCCCATCGACGGGAACGATCGGCGCGGACCGATCCGGCGCGGGTTGTGCCAGCGCGGTGCCGCTCATCAACAACACCAAGACCAGCCAGCCCAAGGGGCCAGTGGGGCGGGCGCAGAGCAGCTCTCGGAGCAAGGCGAGCACGGGGCAGGCCGGTTGTACCAACGCCAGGCGCTTCAGCGCAGGCTGGGGA
>CAYGTG010000915.1:0-3837 GCA_964352485.1 uncultured Nannocystaceae bacterium
CAATCTCGCCCGCGAGCTCAAGGCCGCCGGCCGCGACATCATCGGGCTCGGCGCTTGCCCGCAGCCGTCGACCGTGCTCTGGAGCTCGACCCATGCATCGTCGATGGGCCGGCGTTGCCCAAGCTCGCCCAGCAACGTGGCCGCGCGCTCGCAGTCGGCGAGCTCGGTCGCGACGCGGATGCGCTTGCGGTACAGCGCCCGGGACCCGTTGGTCTCGAAGGCTCGGGCGTATTTGTCGGCCGCCTCGGTGAGCAGCCCCGCCTGGGCATCCTCATCGGCGTCCTGCTCCAGCGCGATCGCCTGCTCACAGCGGGGGATCATCTCCTTGGCGCTGTCTTGGATCGCCTTCTCGTCCGGCGTCTTGGCCGGGGTGGCCAGGTACTGCCGGAACAGCTCGATCGCGGTGGCACACGACAAACCTCGCCGCTCGACTTCGGCCCTGCCGACCAGAAACAGCGGGTCGGCGTTCTTCTTGTGGGCGACCTCGAGGACCGCGCTGGCTTCCTCGTATCGCTGCTCCTCCTGGAGCTTGCGCGCGACGTCCAGGGGATCCGGCGGGGACGCGCTCACCGCGAGCGCGAGCGCGAAGGCTGTGAATGCAGAGGTCATTCGGTGGTGGAGTCACCCCGGAGGGGCCAACGGTCCCAGTCTAGATTTGGCGGAGGGCGGATCTTCGCTCTCCGAGGTTTCGGTGGTCTTCGGTTTGGTGTGACGCTTCTTGCGTTTGCGCGGCCCTGAGGAGGGGCTCTCGGCCGTTTTGGGGTTCTCGGCCGTCTCGGGGCCCGGTGGCGCGTCCGGGACCGGCTGGGCCACGACGGCCGGCGCGGGTTCTGCCGGCATCGGCTCCGGCGGTTCTTGCGCCAGCGGAACGCTGGCGTCTTGCGTGATCTCGGGGGCGGGAAGCTCTGCGGCGCCTCCAGCCGCCGGCGCTGTGCTCTGGCCGTGTTCTGTTCGTTGCGCGCGCACCATCCACCCTGCGGCCAGGGCGGCGGGCAGTCCGATCGCGATGGCGAGCGTGGTGCGTCGCCGAAACCGCCGAATGCGGTTCTTGGTCCAGGCTTCACTGTCCCCGCCGACGGTCACGTCTGCGCTACCGGTGGGGATGACCGCGGTCGAGCCCTCGATGGAGGCGACCTCGGTGGCGCCGGTGCGCACCGAAACTCCTCGGGGATCGGCAAGCTCATCCTTGAACCGGCTCATGTGGTCGCGCAGGACCGTGTCGGAGAGCCGAACCCGGTGCTCCAAGGCAAACTCCTCGATCGCCTCGCCAAAGGCGGCCGCGGTGGGGTGCCGGTCGTCCGGATCGCCGGACATCGCCCGCATGATGATCGATTCGATCTGTGGCGGAACGTCGGCGGCAAACTCCGACGGCGGGGAGAAGCGGCCCTTCTGGATGTCGTTGAGCGCCGCGAAGTAGTTGTCCGTGGCGAAGGGTCGCCGTCCGGTGACGAGCTGGTACAGCACCACGCCCAGCCCGAACACGTCGGAACGCCGGTCCAGAACCTCGCCGCGGCACTGCTCCGGCGACATGTACCCGAGCTTTCCCTTCAGCACGCCCGAGGCGGTGACGACCGCAGCCGTGGCTGCCTTGGCGATTCCAAAGTCGAGCAGCTTCACCGCTCCGTCGATGCTGACGAAGATGTTGGACGGGGAGACATCGCGATGGACAAGATGTAGCGGCGCGCCGTCACGCCCGGTCCGTTCGTGAGCGTACTGAAGGCCCGAGCATGCCGCGGCAATGATCGACAGAGCGACGGCGAGCGGCAGGGGTCCGCGCGGCCGCTTGAGCAACTCGCGGACGTCCATGCCCTGGATGTACTCCATCACGTAGTAGTAGGTGTCGCCGTCGCGGCCGAAGTCCATGACCTGCGCGATGTTTGGATGGTCCAGCGTTGCGGCCAGCCGCGCCTCGTCGAGGAACATCGAGACGAACTCTTCGTCGCGCGCGAGGTGGGGCAGCACGCGCTTGACGACCACCAGCTTTTCAAACCCTGCTTCGCGCGTTGCGACGGCGACGAAAAGCTCCGCCATGCCGCCGAGCGCGAGCTCCCGGAGGCAGCGATAGCGGCGGTCTCCGCCGAAAAACACCGGTGTTTCTTGCGACAGCACCCCGACAACGAGCTCGCAACGGCCGAGCTTCGGAATGATACAGTACTCGCGCGAGCTGATGTCGGACCGGGGAGCACCTCTGCACGAGACACGAGCTTGGCTCGCGGGCGATGACGATGCGGGCACGGCCCTGTTCGCGTTCTACGGCCCCCGCGTGTTCCGCTTCTTCGAGCTCCGAGCGCCGACAATGGCCGCGGACCTCACCCAACAGACGCTGTTGGCCTGCTTCGAAAAGCGGGAGAGCGTACGGTCTGCCGAGTCGTTTCGGTCGTTCGTGTTCGGCGTGGCGCGCAACCAGTTCTTCCGGCATCTGCGGGTGCGACAGCGTATGGATGCGATCGGCCACGCGGTGGAAGTGGTCTCGACGGAGGCGACGACCTCGCTGAGTACGGTGTACGCCCGCACGCATGAGCAGCGTATTTTGCTTCAGGCGCTGCTCGAACTCCCGCCCGACACCTCGATGCTGCTTGGCCTGTATCACTGGGAAGGGCTGAGCACCCACGAGATCGCGGTGGCGCTGGAGATCCCACCGAGCACCGTCACCACCCGGCTCTCACGCGCGCGTGCGAAGCTTCGCCAAGAGATCGAGGCCCTCAGCGCCCCTGGACGAGCTCGAGCCGCACTTCTCGAAGACCCAGGCGCTTTGGCGCGCTGGCTCGAGGGGCTGAGCTCCGAGGCGCTGCTGTCGTCGCTCCCGGACGCACACGCCACGAGGTGAGAGGCAGCGAGGCGCAGAGACTCGGACCGGCGCACGGCGACCGAGTTCCTCTCAGATTTCCCACCGCATTTTGCACCCCAGCGAGCATTTGCAACGGGTATCGTCAACCTCGGCGCCGCCTGGTTTGCGTACAAGAACATCGTGGCGGCGAACGCCGCAGGCAAGGTCGGGGACACCGACGCGCAGTGGGTCATGATCGTCGCCGCTGGTGCCGAGATTGGCGGCTTCATCATGGCTGTTTCGGCCGCGTTCGCGGCGGAGGGCACCGTCGTTGCGGCGATGGGGGGCCCCGTTGGCGCAGTTCTCGGGATGATTGGTGGCGTCTGCTACCTGATTTACGATGTGGTCAAGGACAGCGAGCTCGCGCTCGCGGTCAGCTATTCAAAGCAAGGGTCGATGGACAAGAAGTTCCTCCCTGCTTCGGTAACTTGGTGCCCCGTCTCGCCCGTGGCGATGCGGCTCTCGGAGAAGATCTCACTCATCGGCATCGAGTATGGTCTTCGCCAATTCACGGTTACCGCCAAAGCGCGCCCGCGCGCTGAGAGACTCCGGACAATCTTCCTTCCGCGCGTGATCGTGGGCCACATCGATGAACAAACGGTGTTCGAGGTGGAGTGGGACCTCACCACACGGATCAACGGAAAGGACACCACCCTGAAGAAGACTGAGGCCTGGACTCCCTTCGGAGACCTAAAGCTTGAGCACAAGAACACCCAACGGCCCTATGCCAAGCTCCTGCAGGCGAATTCAGCGGGCGAGATGTTCTTCGATGCAGAGGTGCCGGATGGATTCGACGCATTCGCGGACCCTTCGTTTCACGGCGTCGTCCGCATCCGGAAGCTGTTCGAGAGTTTTGGCGACCAACACGCGATCCCCTTCAATCGGGCGGTCGAGCTCAAGATTTTCACCACGATGACCACGCACGGCTCCCGTCGAATCCGGTCCTCCTCGGTTGTTCCATGAGATCTACCCGCCCCCCACTTGGACCCGACAGGGCGCGCCATGCCAAG